>CAYOUM010000009.1:0-16001 GCA_964407185.1 uncultured Methanomassiliicoccales archaeon
GGCCCAGCGTCGCGAGGATGCCTCTCCAAAGATTTGGAAGACGACGCAGGAGGTCTACCTAGAGTCACACTTGGCCAAAAGGGGCGGCCTTTCATGGCGTCCCTGCAATCGCTCCAGTTCGACGTGTTCTTGTAATCAAGCACCGATTTCAAGGCTTCGGGCTGCAGCCCGGTGCCTCGGTCGGGCAATGCGGCCAACCACCACGAGCACCTTCTCGATCGTCAAGATGCCACCGACTCGTTGTCTCACCTATTGAAAGTGTCGAGTCGAACGGATGATTAGAGTTCCCCGCCACTTGGCAGGCGCGACAAAAGCCGGCTTCGATTGTGAAGTTCGGACCATCCTCACAAGGCCCGTCGGTCTACCGAGTGTCACCGAGGCGGCGGGCGAATGAGGCCCCGCGTCATCATCGTCCGTACCTGTCTCTGCGCCCGCTCGATGATTTTCCGAGCGTGGCCGAGCAACTCTGCGCGCGTCCGCTTTACCCGTGCGAAGCCCTGCTCCATTGCCTTCATCGCAACGGCCGCCGCCTCTCGGGCGAAAACCTCGGTCTCGTCCATCGTTGGGACGATGTACTCCTCGCTCAGTCCTTTCTCCTCGGCGACGCGGGCCAGCTCGCGCGCGGCGGCAATGCACATCTCGTCGGAAATCGTCCTTGCGCGCACGTCGAGCGTACCCCGGAAGATGCCGGGGAAGCCGAGGCTGTTGTTCACCTGGTTCGGGAAGTCCGACCGGCCCGTCGCGACGATCCGGGCGCCAGCCTCCTTCGCCTCCCACGGCCAGATCTCCGGGACGGGATTCGCGATCACGAACAGGACCGCATCGTGCGCCATCGAACGGACCCATTCCTTCTGAATGACCCCGGGTCCCGGACGGGAAGCGGCGATGGCGACGTCAACGCCCTTCATGGCCTCTGGGATCCCGCCCTCGCGATCCTCGCCGTTCGTGGTCTGTGCGAGCTCCCACTTCTCGCGGAACTCGCCTTTCCGTTCCTCGATGTCCCTGCGGTGCGGACACAGGATTCCCTTCGAGTCGACGAGGACCAAGTGGCTCGGCTTCGCACCAGCCGCGATCAGGATTCTCGCGGTACGGACGTTCGAGGCGCCGGAGCCGATTAGGGCGATGGACACATCACCCAGCCGCTTTCCAATGACCTTGAGTGCGTTGAAGACCCCTGCGACGTTGATCGTTGCGGTGCCCTGCTGGTCGTCGTGCCAGACGGCAATGTCCGTCTCCTTCCGGAGCCGCTCGAGGATCTCGAAGCACTTCGGCTGGGCTATATCCTCGAGGTTCACGCCACCGAACGCGGGTGTGAGCCACTTCACGAACTGGATGATCTCCTCCGGGTCCTTCGTCGCAACGGGAATCGGGAATGCGTCTACCCCGCCGAGATACTTGAACAGCAGCGCCTTGCCCTCCATAACCGGGAGCCCCGCCTCCGGGCCGATGTCCCCAAGGCCGAGCACGCGGGACCCGTCCGTGACGATCGCCACATTGTTCCACTTGTTCGTGAGCTGCCAAACCTTGGGCGGGTCCGCCTTGATCTGGAGGCATGGCTCCGCGACCCCTGGTGTGTACCAGATCGCGAAGTCCTCCAACCCCCGAATGGGCACCCGGGGGACGATCTCGACCTTTCCCTCGTAGAATGGATGGTACCGTGCCGAGAGCTCTCGGGGAACGTTTGCCTTCCGTAGCTTTTCCTCGTCGGTCTCCGGCTTCGCGGCGCGAACCGCCCGGGGACGCCTTCGAGGAACGCTGCGCTTCGAAGCCATGGAACCGCCAGAATCGGTATTGAGTGCGCGAGAGTTCCAGGGCGAGTTTAAACCTTTCCTCCATGCAAGATATGGCGTTCCCCTCCGGGAGGACGTGAGCATTCCGCGCACGTTTTAATACGCGCGTCATGTGTCCATCGCTGGCAGGAGCGTCGCACGGTGCCCGACGAAACCGAAGCGCCCGCACAGATCCCGCCCCACATCATGGCGGCCATGCAGGAGCGGATGCGCATGGCCCAGCGGATGGCGAAGGTAAAACACAAGCTCGTCGTGATGTCCGGGAAGGGGGGCGTGGGGAAGTGCGCCCGCCGTGGAACAGCCGTCCTTACTGGTTACGGGGACTGGCACCCCATCGAAACCCTGGGAACCCCCGTCGTTGCCTTGGACGAAGGAGGGCAGGCCGTCATCCGTCGGAAGAAGGGGACCCTTCGCAGGCGCGCAAAGATCCACATCCTTCACCTTAGGAGCGGCACGAGGGTCGGTCTCACGAAGGACCACCTGCTCTACGCGTATGGGAGGTGGAGGCCCCTCCGGGAACTACGAAAGGGCGATCGTGTTGCGACGATTCGCTGGCTCCCCGAGCCCCCCGGACCGGACGAGCTCACGGAGACGGAGGCGACCGTTCTCGGCCTTCTCCTTGGAGACGGGGGGCTCTCCCAAGGAGTGCCGGGGTTCACCAACGCGGATGCGGCGATCGTCGAGGTCTTGAACGAAGCCGTGCAGCATGTGGATCCAGCCTTACGCGTCCGCGCTCGCGGACGAAGTCGTCACAACTACACCGTCTCCGGCGGCAGGCGGGGCGGCAAGAGCAACGCAGTCATGATGCTTGCAAGGCGCCTGCGGGTGGACGTCCTGTCCCCCCAGAAGGCTCTTCCGCCGTCAGTGTTCCGCAGTTCGAACCGAATCCTCGCCCTCGTTGTGCGCGGCCTCTTCAGCACGGACGGTTCGGCATACGACGACAAGGTCGAATTCGCCTCTTCCTCTCCGAGGCTTGCCCGCGATGTGCAGAGGGCTTTGCTGCGCTTCGGGATCCATTCTCTGCTCCACGAACGATCTCCCCATTACGTGTCCAGGGGTGAAAGACGTCCTGGCCGGATCGCCTATCGGGTGCTAGTCCTGGGCAGAGACATCCTGACGTTCGCCGCGCATATTGGCTTCTGGGGGAGGAAGTCTGAGAGGCTCCGTGCCGCTGTGGCGAAGATTGCAGGTCGTCGCCGGAACCCGAACGTGGACACCCTCCCGCGCGAGGTGTGGAAAGAGGTGGAGACCGAATGCAGACGCGTAGGGCTCTCATGGGCCCAGCTGTCCTCGAACTTCGGATACGCCCAGGTGCCCGGTACGTACGGCGGCCGTACATACGTGAAGCAGGGCTACCTCGACAAGCGCGTGTGCCCATCGAGGGACACCCTTCGGAAAATCGCCTCGCTGTTGGAGTCTCCCAAGTTAAGCGCTATCGCGAGGTCGAACATCTATTGGGACCAAGTCGTTGCAATAGAGGATGGCGGAACGGATGACGTGTTCGACATCGAGGTCGACGGCAGCCACAACTTCATCGCGGAGGGCATTCTCGTCCACAACTCGACGGTGGCCGCGAACCTGGCCGTCACCCTCGCGGAGGACTCCAAGGTTGGCCTCCTCGATTCGGACGTCACGGGTCCCGACATCCCGAAGCTGATGGGAGTAGAGGGCGCGCCTGTCGTGTCCGGCGATCAGGGGATCGAGCCGCTTCGCGGCCCCCGGGATGTGAAGATCATCTCAATGGCTGCGCTCTTGGCGGGTCGAGACACGCCCGTGATCTGGAGGGGCCCGCTCAAGATCAAGGCACTCAAGCAGATGCTCATCGACGTGAATTGGGGCGACCTCGACTTCTTGGTGATTGACCTCCCACCCGGGACGAGCGATGAACCGCTCAGCATCGCGCAGGAAATCCCGGACGCGGACGGCGCGGTCGTCGTCACGACGCCACAGGAAGTGTCCCTCCTCGATGTCCGGAAGAGCATTGGCTTTGCGCAGGCCGTGCGTCTGCCGATCATTGGAATCATTGAGAACATGAGCGGATTCGTGTGTCCCCATTGTGGAAAGCCCACCGAGGTGTTCAAGGTCGGCGGCGGGGAGGCGGCCGCGAAGGGACTCGGCCTTCCCTTTCTCGGTCGGATTCCCCTCGATCCGCGGATCGTGGTCGGCGGCGATGACGGGAAGCCCTTCGTGCTCGAGCATCCGGAGAGCCCGGCGGCCCTCGCGTTCCTCGACATCGTCAAGGAAATTCGGAAACACCTTCGCCCGGAACGGCCCCGCCCGACGGGCCCACTCTCCGGCTAGAGCCAGCGGTGGAGCACGCGCTCGATTTCCTGACGGGGTACCGCACCGATGACGCCATCGACGAGTTCCCCATCGCGGAAGATGAGGAGCGTCGGAATCGACTGCACGCCGAATTGTGCCGCGGTCCGGGGATTTTCATCGACATTCAGCTTACCGACCCGGACGCGGCCAGAGTAGTCCCGCGCGAGCTGCTCGATGACGGAAGCGATTCTCAGGCAAGGTCCGCACCACGCCGCCCAGAAGTCGACGAACTGGACGCCAGGCTTCGACACCTCATCCTCGAACGTCGCATCCGTTAGGGTTGTCGGCGTGTCTGTGTTGCGAAGCTGGACGCCCCGTGCATATGCCTCGAGTTCCGCGAGCTTTTTCGTACGGATCTCCTCGAGTTCGTCCATCAACACTCAGGAGGTGGCGTCCGGGGATAAGCCTTCCCCTGCATCGTCACGGTTTCCGAGCGAACTGTGCGACCTCGACGTCGATCCAGGGAGCGGTGCGGGCCTTCTCAATCACCTGGGTCTCCCGCCGGAGGAGAGCGAATTCTCGCTCACTCATGGCACGCGGGTCGATCGGGATCAGTAGAATCGACTCAGACAGGGACACTATCTCGTTGAAATCATGAAGCAGGGCGAGGACGCTCAAGAAGTCATTGTAGGCGACGAGGTACTCGAGCCCGTCGAGGAGGACGACAGACTCCTTGCTCACATCGAGAAATCGCTCGACCGCCATCGCCACGTTCTCGGGGGGCGAAGGCCGAACGCAGTTCTTCTGGTTCGCGACGCGGCTCAGCCAGAGAACAGGGGTCTTCTCGAGGCCGTAAACCTCCATTACCGTCTTCGGCGGCTTCCGCGTTAGACAAAGTCCCTGGGAGCCGTGGGTCACGAGGTCACGGAAGATTTCAAACGCGTGGTTCGAGCTTGAATCGATGATCAAGTACGTAAGCCCGCGCTCGAGCTTGTAAGCCGGGGCAGTTGTGACCGCGGCCTCTGACTGCGGCATCAGGAGGTCTTCGAGGAATCGTCGTTCGCGGACCGCAAAGGCGACTAGGCCAACGAGGGCCATCTCGACGACGAATCCCGCGGGGCGGACATCGATCGCATAGTATGGTAGGAGAACCTCGACCGTGAACTCCACGACCGCGTAACCGCAGAGACCCAGGATGATGAAATACACGTCCCGCGCCAAGGATGGTCGCGCATGGACACGACGGACGTATGAGAGAAGCATGAACGGAACGTAGGCGAGGATCGTGACCCACGCAAGCCCGCCCGTGAACAGGAACATTGCAGGCTGCTCGATCTTCGGGGGAGAAAGTTGACTGACGACCGGTTGCGACAACCAGAGCGTCGCAATCGCGAGGACCTGGACAAACAGATAGAAAAGGAAGGAGCTCGGGAACTGCTCTCGGAGATGGGCCACGAACGCTCGGCGGGAATCGATTTCTGGCTTTGCGGTCGCGAGGACGAAGGCCCCTATCGTAATCGCGAACATCAGGTCAAACGTCCCCTGGACCTTCTTGCTGAACACCAGGGCCGCGGCGGCGGCGTTAACATCGGAGGCAGGCAGCTTGAGGTACAAAGTGAGAACGATGTTCGATACAATCGCGCTGATGAGCAAGACGACAGAAAACAGGAAGACTCGCTTCTGAAACGACTTCCGAGTGGCCTGTCGCCCCACCGCAGACAGAATCAGCACGGAGAGGAACAGCGCAGTCGCTGCGCCGAGAATCTCCACGATGGGCAGCTCAGAGGCCACTGATGGCTTCGACCTACCGAACCGCTTAATATCGTGTCGTTTCCGTTATCATACAGAAATCATGCAACAATGCGTTCTCGGGAACAATACTGTCCTAGGGCGTTCATCTTCCTGGGAATTGGACCAGATAATCGCCGCCGAACCGATTTATCGCGACACTTCGACCCCAAGGAAGCGAGGGCGAGGTGACCACGGCTGGGGGTTGAGATCAGTGCGGAGGATATCGACGTCCTTAGACGGTTCGTCCTCAAACTTGGCGGGTATGCCGAGGGCCTTTTTGACTACCATGCGTTTGGCTTTCCAAAAGCCGTCCTCCGAGGTCACGTGAATCAAGTCGTCGAGGACCTGCAGTGGATCCGAGACACGAACGGAGCGGGGGGAGTCCACCTTCGACCGCCCGGAGTTCCCAACGACGCAATCTGGGATGACGGCGAGGAGACCTGGAACTACGGACAGACCTTGCGGTTTGCGGCGGGCGCGACGATGATCACGCAGAGATACCGCCGTCGGATGACCCAGGAGAATCTTCGGAAGGCCCTCGTCGCAAAGATCCTCCACAAATGCCAGGCGGGCATCCTGGACGACCTCGTGGACCAAGGCCGTTACTCATTCATCGAGGCGAAGGACCTCTATCACCACTGTTTCGCATCGATGATGGACCCGGGCTTCGACCTCAATTCGTTCCGCAAGGAACTGGCGCTGAGCCTGAAACAAGAACAGCTCGGGATGTTCGACCTTGTGACGAGCATCACCGCGTCGTTCAACCGGCTGTTCCACGAGTCTCCCAACGGGCCCGACCTCTTCTATGAAATGGAGCGCGTTGACGAGCGGGTAATCCTTGGACAAGCGCTGACGATGTTCCAGAAACTTCCATCCCTTGACCTGTCGAAGCTCAAGCGGATCGCCGCGGGGTTCTGGGCGCCGGACCCGGATGTAAAGTGGCACGAACGACTCGCCAGCTATGTCGCGGGGGCGACGGCTTACAACCTGATTGACATGTGCTTCATAGCGCAGCCCGTCTCGGAACGCGAGCTGGACGCGACGTTGAAGAGTTGGTACTACTACGACCTCGTGATCGCCCACCTCAATCACCTCGTCGGAGTCCACAAGGATTTGCGGAACGGAATCGCAAATCTCGCGTTAACCTCGATGCGTGAGTCCGATCTCCTCGGGCTCCAGACGCTCGAGGGGTACAGCCCGAACCTCACGATCCGCGACTACGAAGACCAGTTCAGGCGAACGGCGGAGTTCGCCCGTCGTGCGATCATGGCAGGCCGCGGTGGATTCGACGACCCGGACTGCTTCTACCCATTCATCACCATCATGATCCCGGTCGTGATGATGGGGGATTGGATTGGGAACCGCGACGGCATGATTCGCACGTTCCTCGACGATATCGCGCCTTCGATTCGGGAATCGATATCGCCGGGCGCACCAATCGAGGCTCGGCCAGTGGAGACGGTCGCGACTCGTGCGGCCTAAGCCCGGCTGCCAAGGCGGACCTTGGAGGGAAAGTCTCCGATCCCGGCGATCGGGGTTGACACACGTACAGGTTCGAGCCAAACCGTTATATAAACCCGAACCTTAGAGAATGTGGATAGGCCTCCTGATGAAGACCCCCAGGGGTTTTGGGGTGGGCCCTGAGCTCGCTCTCGTCGAACGACGGATCCGGGAGGCCATCGAATCGGAGGAGCCACTTCTCACGGAGATCTCGGAGTACGTGATCGCGTCCGGAGGGAAGCGAATTCGCCCGACCGTCACGCTCCTCGGCTTCAAGGCCGTCGGGGGCACGAAAGTTGATCGAGCGATCGACATGGC
This sequence comes from uncultured Methanomassiliicoccales archaeon, assembly GCA_964407185.1. Lineage (GTDB taxonomy): Archaea > Thermoplasmatota > Thermoplasmata > RBG-16-68-12 > RBG-16-68-12 > EA-19. Next base: position 7,662 of record CAYOUM010000009.1, read on the forward strand.
TGCGGCGCTCGAGCTCATTCACAGTGCGACCTTGGTTCACGATGACATCAACGATGGCGGGACGTATCGGCGGGGCCGCCTGGCCGCCTACCGGAAGTATGGCATCCACGAGGCTCTCGTGACAGGGGACTTTCTCTTCGCGCGCGCCTTTGGCATCGGGGGGAAGTTCGATGATCGTATCGTCGATATGACTGCGCGAGTCAGCGCATCCCTCGCGGAGGGCGAAATTCGACAGAAGCGGCACGCAGGGGACGTTCGAATCACTCGCGAGGAGTACCTCGACATCGTGAAGCGCAAGACCGCGATGCCAATCAGCGGGGGCGCCCAGGCCGGGGCGATGCTCGGGGGAGGCACCGCGGAGGAGATTGACATCCTCGGCGAGTACGGTCTCAACCTCGGGATCACGTTCCAGATCGTCGACGACATCCTCGACGTCGTGGGAGACACGGCGGTGCTCGGTAAACAGCCAGGGATGGCCGTGCAGGAGGGGAACGTTACACTCCTCGCGGTCCATGCCCTGAACAACGGAAGCGCCATCGATCGGTCTGAGCTGATTCGGATCATCCGGAAGCGACAGAAGGACTGGGGAGAGGTTCGTACGGCCCTGCGCATGATTCAGGAATCCGGTGCCGTGGAGCAATCCCGCGAGGACGCGCTCGAGTTCGCGGAACGTGCCCGCAAGGCCGTGGACACGTTCCCCGCCGTCGATGCCCGTGGCCATTTGCGGGACCTCATCGATTTCGTCCTTTCCCGCCAGACCTGACGGAGGTGGATGCTGCGTACGATGTCGTGGTCGTGGGGGCGGGGCCTGCAGGTAGCACGGCGGCCCGATATGCGGCCCGGCGGGGCCTGAAAGTCCTCGCGGTGGACCGGCGAAAGGAGATTGGCGTCCCGGTCCAGTGCGGAGAGTACATCGCAGCGAACGAGGAAGTGCGGGCGATTTTTCCAACCGTGACGGACCTCGAGGATCTGATGGAGGCGCCCCTTCGCGCGAAGCAGATCGAGACCCCCGTGATCCGGATCTGGAGCCCGGGCGGGCGGAATTGGGACATCCCCTTCAGCGGATATACCGTGCGCAGGGACACGATGGACCAAGGCATCGCCGCGCAGGCCGTCGCGGAAGGAGCGGAGCTATGGACGGAGACGACCGTCTCGCGGGTCCGCGACGGCACCGTCGTGACGAACCACGGTGACGTCGAGGGGAAGGTCGTCATCGGGGCCGATGGACCGAAGTCCACGGTCGCCCTCAGCGTAGGCCTCCCATGGCCCGCGTCCGCGCCGGCGATGAGCTGCACACTCGACGGCGACTTTGACTCCGTCACCCACCTCTACTTCGGGAACCTCGCCCCCGGCGGGTATGCATGGATCATCCCGAAACGGTCGTGCGCGAATGTCGGACTCGGCACATGGGAGTTCTTTCGAGGACGGCTCGACACCCTGTTTCGGAAGTTCCTCGAGCGCCATGGATTGCCGTACGCCCATGGGACGGGCGGGTACGTTCCCGTTCTCGGGCCCGTCGCGCAGAGTGTCCAGGGGCGCGCGCTCCTCGTGGGTGACGCGGCCGGTCATGTGATGGCGACGAACGGGGGAGGAAACAACGTTGCACTGATCTGCGGCCGGATCGCGGGCAACACGGCGAGCGATCACATCCTCCAGGGCACGCTGCTCGCAGAGTACGAGAACCGTTGGCGCGCGGCAGTTGGCGCCCCACTCGAGCGCGGGCGGCGAATCAAGAAGCTCGCAGACCGGTTCTTTGGGAGCGACCGCCTCCTGGAGTCCGCGATGGTGCTCCTCGGAGCAAAGAGGATGGCGCGTGCAATCCGATGTCAGCGTCTTCTCCTCGGAAAATAATGCCGCGCAAGCCTTAATTGGGAGAGAACCTTCGACGGACTTCGACAACGATGGAAATCCAGTTCCTCGGCGGCGCGACGGAGGTGGGCCGTCTCGGGATGCTCCTTCGACAGGGTCCAGAGATGGCGCTTTTCGACTATGGGATGCTCCCGCAGGACCCGCCACAATACCCGATGAAGGCGCCGCCCGTCGATCGAATCTACGTGAGCCACGCCCACCTCGACCACAGTGGCATGGTGCCGTGGATCTGCGGCCGGCACGAAACGGAGGTCGTCCTGACCCCGCCGACGGCGGACGTGGCGGACCTGCTTCAAGCGGACAGCCTCAAGGTTGCGGCCCTTGAAGGCTTCGAGAGCCCGTACGACCGCTCCGACATTGAGGCGACGCGCCGCAGTTCCAAGGTCCTCGACTTCGGTGACATTGTCGAGATGAACTCGATGGAGGTCGCACTGCACTCGGCCGGGCACATTCCCGGCGCGACGATGTTCGAGGTCAACGGGAATCAGACGATCCTTTTTACGGGAGATCTCCACACGCTCACGACAGACCTCGTCTGGGGCGCCAAGTCTGTGCCTTGCGACACGCTCATCATCGAAGCGACGTACGCAGGCCGGAACCATCCCGACCGCCTCAAGACGGAACACGAGTTTCTCGAGAAAATCCGACAGGTCAATAACCGGGGTGGCATTGCGATCGTCCCCGCCTTCGCCGTTGGCCGCACGCAGGACATCCTGCTCACCCTCCTCAAAGGAAAGTTCGACGTATGGGTGGATGGGATGGGGAAGACCGTGAACCGGATCTACCTCGACTCTCCCGAATACCTTCGCTCGGCGAAGAAGCTGAAGCAGGCCCTCGGGAAAGTCCGTGTCGTCCGTACGGAGCGAGGGAGCCGAGAGGCGCAGGAAGGGGACGTAATCGTCACGACGAGCGGGATGATGGACGGCGGCCCCGTGCTCCGATACGTAGACGCGATTCGGGACGATCCGCGCTCCGCCATCCTGCTCACGGGATTCCAGGTCGAAGGGACGAACGGCCGCCGTCTCATGGACGAGGGCGCCCTCGAGATCCAGGGCGCGACAATTCGGCCCAAATGTGAATGGCAGAAGTTTGACTTCTCTGCCCACGCGGGCCACGATGACCTCGTCCGGTTCGTCGAGGCATGCGATCCGCGGCGGGTCGTCCTCATGCACAGCGACAACCGGGAAGCCCTCGCGCAGGCGCTCGAGGGCCGCGAGGTGCTGCTCCCCGTCGAGGGACAGTGGTACACGCTCTGATCACATTCGTGCGATCATCGCCCGCAGACCCTTCCCGAGGTACTTCAGAAGCCGGGGCTCCTCGCGCAGCAGGGCCCATCCGACCTTCGACGGGAAGTCGATATCACCCTTTTCCCGAATGAGGCGGAGGATTGTCGGATTGTCGAGAACCTCGAAGATTTCCTCGACTTCGTGGTCCTTCAGGCGGGAGAACGATTCGTGAATCGCGATGTCCTTCCGCAGCTCCTTCCCGATTGAGCCCGTCCACGCCTTGTGGTACCGATGGAGCATTCGGGCGGAGAAGTCATCCCTCTCCAGTGCTTCGATCGCCGTCGTCGCGCAGAATGTGGAGCACAGAAGGCTCGTGAAGATGCCTCCACCGCTCGTCGCCTTGGCCTGGCACGCGGCGTCACCGACGACCATTACGTTGTCCGCGTGGCTCCTTTTCGGGAAACCGAGCGGGATCCCGCCCGCAATGTACAGGATGGGTTGCGCGCGCGTCACAAATTGCTTCACCATCGGTCGCTCGAGCATCTTCTCAAGGTACGCGTACGCGTTGCCGGAGCCCACGCACAGCCCGACGCGTGCCGTGTCGCCACTCGGAATAATCCAGCCGAAGAAGCCGGGGGCGAAATCCTGGCCGACGAACAGCTTCACGAGCCCGGGATCTCCGTCGACCCCGTACATTTCGACCTCGAATCCAGGGAGGATCTTGCGGGGCCGCAGGATGTTGAACCACTTCGCAACGTCCGATCGGACACCGTCGGCCCCGATGAGAATCTTGCACCGAAACCGTCGGGTCTCCTCGTCCTGGTTCACGAGCAGCTCGACATGGCCATCGACGCGGGTCGCCCCCGCCGCCTGAGCCCCTAGAAATGAATGGGCACCGGAGCGCAACGCCCCCGTCACGATCGCCCGGTCGAACATCGCTCGGTCGACGACGACCGCCTCGGTCTCGCCGCCGTCAAGGACGATCCGGCGACCCGAGGGCGAGAAGATCTCAGCGCCGTGGATCTCCCCGATAATCGTCTCCTTGCATGACACGATGTCGAAGACGCGGGGCGTTACGAGCCCGCCGCACTGGACGGGCTCGCCAATCTCACGATGTTCCTCAATGAGCGCGACGTCATAACCTGCCTTCGCAATCGCCCCCGCCGTGTAGCCTCCGGCGGGCCCAGCGCCGACAACGACGACGTCGAACTCCTCCGACCGGGAGGCCAGCCTCATCCCTCACTCTTTCTGCGACATGAGGATTTGAAGGAAGCTTTCCAAGTGGGCCGCGAGCGCCGCGTTGTCGGTGAACCCGCACGCGGAGAGATCGGGGGACGCGAGGAGCGCACGCTCCCCGTCCGCAATGATGTCCGTCGCGATGAGTCCCTTCCGCCAGTGAACCGTCGCACCTTCCGGGACCTTCTGCATCGGCTCGGTGATGAGCGTCACGCCAACCCCGCGATCCATCGCACTTTCGAGCTTCTTGCTGAGCTTTTCCCGGATTTCGTAGAACGAGGGAGTCGCAACGATGAAACTGTCGGCGGCCCGGTCGAGAAGCTCGCCAATCTTCTCCAGGACGCGTGCCTTACCCGTGATGGTGTAGACGAGCTGCGGCTCCCCCTTTTCCCGAAGGATTTCGTGAATCAGGTCGAGTTTGTCGAAGCTTTCGCTGAGCCGCTCAATCACCTTTTCCTTGATTTTCCCAGGCGATTCGGGCTTGAAGATCGTCGGCCGACCCTTGGTTGAGACGGCGAACCCCTTTGAACAGAGGGACTGCAGAACCTTGTAGGCCGACGTACGCGGAATCCTGGCGGTCTCTGCAATTATCTCCGCGCTCCCGTATCCGTGGGCAACGAGGGCCACGTACCCGCGCGCCTCGTAGCTGGACAGACCGATCGATTCGAGGGTCCTCGACACGGCCCCATATTCCTTCTCGAGGTCCACGCCCGCTTCGAGGAGCTTCGAGACCTCGGGGGGGATCATCCGTCGTTGGGATGAGTGGGTGCGCTTTAACGCTTTTCCCCGGACGAGGAGAAAACATTGCGAGATTGAGAACGTCGTCCGAGGCTTTTTATGGAACCCCTCTCCATTGATTCGCCCCATGCCGCGGCCCAGCGCGCGTGCCGCACTCCGAGTCCTATTCGTCGTCCTCGCCGCTGCGTCGTTGCTTGCAGCGGCGCAAGGGCAGGTGGGAACGTTGCGCGTCAGCTCCGACCTCCAGCTCATCGGAATCACAGGAATGAACGGCGGCCACGTCACGTGGACCCTCTCGGGCGACGTCGCACGGTCCCTCCGGCAGCGCATCGTCGCGATGTTCGACCAGTACGCAGCGATTCCGCGGGGATTCGCCTACGGGGGAAACGCGACGAGCGGCAACGGCGACGGAATCATCCAGGGTGGCGAGGCCCTCGCCTATACGAATTTCCTCGAAAACGAGGTCGAGGGGGTACGTTACGGATCCAGCGGCACGGAAGTCCGATACGTGCGGATCGATCGCGCGGACCTCCTCGAGCAGGGGCTGCCCGTCAACCGCAGCACGGATGGACTCGTCGGCTCAGGTCCAACCTCCATCGAGCCTCTTCAGATCCGGTTCGTCTTCAACGCGGAAACGATTTCGGAGGACTACGCGTTCCGCTTTTCTGACGTTGCGATCGCCCAGGCGCTGTTTCGGGTCTTCGACCTGCGTCAGCGGCAGACCTGGCTTGCCGGAGAACCTTGGCCTATGCTCCAGGAGGGTGGGTGGCATCCGGTTCCAATGGCCGATGGCGGGTGGGCCCTGTGGCATGGTAACGACACGACGTGGACCTCCGATCCATTGACGGGACGATATGACAACGGGACGACGAGTACGACCCGGACCACCAGCCAGGCGGGGGTGCCATGGCTCGACTTGCAATCCGCAACGAGCGCCAACGTCTCATTCCGGTACCGCGGCTCGGTCGCTGATCCCGGCGATACCCTGAGCCTCCAGGTCACGACGGCTCCAGCGTACAGCACATGGTCTGACCTCGCCACGACCGACGGGGATGTTGCCCTCCCCGGGGCTGCGTCTTGGCGATCGATCACGTACGACCTTGGGCCGTACATCGGACAGCGAATCCGACTCCGGCTGAACTTCACCGCCGATGGCGCGAACGATGCGTCAGGGTTCTTCGTACGCGACGTCGAGATCCGCGGCCCGTCCTCGTTTGCGGGAGTCGTCGAGTCGTGGGGGACGGACTATCTCGTCGGGTTCCACAGTTTCCTTGATTTCGATGTGCGATCCGGGCAGGTACACCTCATCCGAACACCCGCGGGCGAGGTCCTCATCTACTCCGCGAATTACGCGACGACCACGCCACCGGAGGCGTTCGCCCGCATCCGCGGATTCGACCTGCTGGAGAATCCCCAGTTCCTCTTCATTGTCCTGATTGCCGCGGGATACAGCATCTCGGCCTCTCGACGACGTTCGTTCACCGCACACCGACAACGCCACAGGGAGAGAACCTGGACCGAGGCAGTGGAACGCAGTGGTCTGCGCTGGGCTGCACGTGGACTCGTCTTTCTGCTCATCCTGCTTTACTTGGTCCCCTCGGTGTTCACGTTTGTCGGCGGCACAATCCTGATCGTCACAGGCCCCGTGTTCCTCGCCATCGCCGTCGCGTCCGCGGTCTCCTTTGGGCTTGCCGCTCGATCGGCGTCGACTCGATACTGGAGGACCGCCCCACCGGTAGGTGCGGAGACCTTCGTTCAAAGCCGTCCCGAGGATGTGCCCGTTCCCCCACCGCCGATGGAGGGTGAAGTTATCGAAGAGTTCGAGCCGCTGCCGGCGGAGCCTCAGCAGACCTTGGCGTGCGCATACTGTCGGCGGGAAATCGAGACGCCGGGGGAGGAGCACAAGTGCCGGTGCGGCCAGACATATCACGGGGTGTGCGCGACGGAAATCGGTCGATGCACGAACTGCAACTGGGAGCTTCATCCCCTTGGGCAGAAAATGGTAACGGCGAAGTGTCCGGAGTGCGGTGAGATCCAAGTCCTGTCGGAGTCAACCGATCTCCTGCAGGCGAAGTGCGAGGCGTGTGGCGCCGCACTGCAGGGGATTGATCCGGGTTTCAGCTATCTCGTACTCGCGTACCCGCCGAATCCTGCTTGGGAGTGGTTTCACTCCATCGTGCGGAGGAATGTGCCAGGACTCGCAATCAGCCCGAGATTGCCGGAGGACATGAGGAAGCGATTCGGCCTTCAAGGCGTGGAACTTTACCACCTGACAGACATGGATGACGCGCCTTCGTCCGTTGACCTGAAGCGGCTCGACACCGAACTCTTCCCTCTTGTTGGTGGCTTCATGCGACGCCGGAGCGGGGGAGTCGTCATTCTCGAAGGCCTCGAGGAGCTGGTCATTGCGAACTCGTTTGAATCCGTCTGGAAGTTCCTTAAGAAGACAAGCGATCTCGCAAGCGTACACGAGGTCACGCTCCTCGTTCCCATCGCCCCTGGGGCCTTCAGTACCGGAGAAGTCGAGCGCCTTCGGAAGGAGTTTGACCGCATATTGAGCATGCCCATGCGAAGCACGGTCCGGGCTGCGCAGCCGTAACTACTCCTGCTTCGTTAGCCCCTCCCAGGGTCGGGAAAGTCGGTGCTCCTGCCCCAGGTGGTCGAGGATCCGGCCAACGACGAAGTCCACAAGTTCCTGCACCTTTTTCGGGTTGAGATAGAAACCTGGCATGGCGGGAAGGATCGTCACCCCCGCGTGGGCGAGCTTTGCCAGGTTGTCGAGCATGATCGTGCTCAGGGGCGTCTCTCGAGGGACGAGGATCAACGTACGCTTCTCCTTGATCGCCACGGTCGCCACCCGGGTGACCAGGTTGTCTGCAATCCCCGCCGCGATTTTCGCGTATGTGGTCCCGCTGCACGGAACGATGACCATCGCGTCGAACTTGTAGCTGCCCGATGCGGGCGGAGCAGTCAGATCGTCATTCCGATACGCGTGCGTCGCGAGGTCTTCGAAATCTTTCGGCTCAAGGTCCGTTTCGGCCCGGATCACTTCTTCGGCGTCGCGGCTCAGGATGAGAACGATTTCGCCCTTGAGGTTCGAGAGGAGCGTGTGCGCGTAGGCGACGCCGGAACCGCCGGTGACGCCCACGATGGTCCGCATCGCCCCACCAGGACGGTTTTCTCCATAGATAACGACACCGCTTGCGTCCCGTCACCGGGGAACCTTCTTATACGTCCTCGATTTATGAAGCCCAATCCTCCGAAGGAATCG
>CAYOUM010000010.1:0-15973 GCA_964407185.1 uncultured Methanomassiliicoccales archaeon
CGTGACCTCAGACGCTCTCTGAAGTTCTACCGTGCCCTTGGGCTTCGTCCAGTCATGCGGGGCAAGATGAGGATGAAAGATGGCGGGACATGGATCTGGCTCCGAGGCCCGGATTCGCCGCAGATACTGGAGCTGAACTACTACCCGACGGGCAATCAATTCTATGAACCGTACCGTGGCGGGAGTGAGATGGACCACGTCGGCTTTTCGGTCCGGGACGTGAAGCCCATCCTGGAGAGGCTGCAGAAGGTCGGGGTGAAGGGGTCCATCGCCGAATTCGATCAGGGGAACGTGCGGTTGACGTTCATCAAGGACCCCGACGGCGTTTGGATCGAGTTCTTGAGCTACAACGAGAAGGGAAGGAAACGACGGAGAGGACGACCATGTGTTCGAGCGGAGCCGGGGCCAGCGACTCGAGGTTCCAATTACACTCGGTCCGCTTCTCAGCCCCTCGTGGCTCCAAACAGTGATTAGCTCCGACCGTGGTGCCAGAGGCGGTGAAGACAGAGGGCCGGGCGAGACACCGATGAAACCGAGGACCGCCTTAGACTGGTTACTCGCAGAGGATCAGCCGTCCATCCGATATCTCGCACTAACCCAACTGCTCGGGAAGGCAGAGGCCGATTCCGAGGTCAGGTCGGCGAAGGAGATGATCACCAAGAGGGGATGGGCATCCGAGATTCTTTCCGAGCAAAAACGAGGTGGCTGGTGGGGAAGCGAGGAGAGCCTGTACAGGCCGAAGTACCTCTCCACCAACTGGATGCTCCTCCTCCTCTCCGATCTTGGACTCACGAATGAAGAACCCCGGATTCGTAAGGCGTGCGAGTTGTGGATCGAACGGTTTGGCAAGGAGGACGGAGGATTCGCTATGGAGGGCACGCACAAAAGCCACTTGTGCACTACTGGAAACACCGCGCGTGCGCTCGTACGGTTCGGCTACGTCGATCATCCGAAGGTGAAGAGCGCCTTCGAGTGGCTCGCGAAGAATCGGGACAAGAACGGCGGCTGGAGCTGCTGGGGGTTCGGCCGGAACCTGGACTCCTGGGAGGGCATGAGCGCCTTTGCGGTTTATCCGAGGCAGAAATGGACCAACGGGATGAAGCGCGCCGTCGAACTAGGCTCGGAGTTCTACCTGCAACGGGAAATGCACAAGCAAGGATCGCGCTACGAGCCCTGGTACCGGTTCCATTACCCCGTCCACTACTACTACGATCTTCTCGCCGGGCTCGATTTCATGACCGCACTCGGATACGGCGACGACCGACGACTGCGCTACGCGCTCTCCGTTCTGAAGGAGAAGAGGAGAACCGATGGGAACTGGAATCTCGATGCGGTTCATCCGGACGTCGAGGGAAAGATGGCGGAGTGGTACAACAGGAATCCGAAGCGGAAGCCGACTCCGTTCGCCTTTGAGAAACCGAGAGAGCCGAGCAAGATGGTCACCCTGCGGGCCATGGTTGTCCTGAACCGCTTGAGAGACTCGATCTGATTACGTTCTCGCGCGGGCGGTGTTTCGGCTTCGACGCGTTGAAGTTTTCCCCGAGCGCCGATGCCCCACGGGAGCCGACTAGCTGAGGAGCTCGATCCAGATGCCGTCATGATCCTGGACGTACACCTCGGTCCCCTTGGAAGCCGAGGGCGAGACGGCGGGCTTCGCTCCCAAGCGGATGAGCTCCTCGTACGCCTTCTTGACATCGTCTACGACGAACGCGAGGTGGTCCAACTCCTCCCCCCGCCGATAGCGGGTGAAGAACCGACTGCCCTCCGGGTACCAGTTCAGCTCGAGTCGTTGCGGAGAACCACGCCCCCGCAGATGGACGTACCGCCCGCCATGAGGCATTGTTCCTCGACCGATGATTCTCATTCCGAGACCATCGCGGTAGAACGCCAAGGCTCGCTCGAGGTCGCGCACCCGGATTCCTGTGTAGTAGAATCGAAATTTCATGCAAAGGCGATCGTCTCCGATCGAGAAAGACTTACACCCGCCGAATGGCGGTGACGTGCACGATTGCGGGAGGCGAAGATTTATCGGGGGACGACGCATCGTTCGGGTCGATGCAGGCCGCTCCGGAGATATCCAGGTCGGATGTCGTCGTCCTCATGCCCCCGGCGGTCGAGAGGATTCGTGTCCTCCGACAGGAGTACGGAAAGCCGGACGGCGCGCTGCGCCTCCGAATCATCGCGGGCGGATGCAGCGGGATGCAGTACCGAATCGATTTCGCGGAGGCGCCCCGAAAGGGCGATGTGATCATCGGGCGGGACGACGCGAAGGTGTTCGTCGATCCGAAGTCGCTCGCATACCTCAAGGGCTCGCAGCTCGACTACTGGGAGGACCTCCTCGGCGGCGGGTTCAAGATCGTGAACCCGAATGCGAAGTCGACGTGCTCATGCGGCGTCTCGTTTACGGTGTGAGCGCGACCCTACAAGGCCATCGCGAGAACCTCTGCAATGTCGAGCGTCTGCAACGGCATGTGCCGGCGCTTCGCGAGGTCCTCGAAGTGCATCTCCGCGTGAGGGCACGTCGTCACAAGCGCCTGCGCCCCGAGATCGAGGGCGTTCTCCATCCGCTTCGACCCGGTCGATGCGGCCTGATCCGGAAACACGAGCCCGAATCCGCCACCCGCACCGCTGCAATGGGCCTCCTCCTTGTTTGGGAACATCTCCAGCAGCACGAGTCCCCGCAGGAATTTCATCGCGTTCCGCGGGCCATCGTACGCCTGACACACCCGGCCCTGGGCACAGGAATCGTGAAACGCAGCTCGGAGGTTCGGCAACGGCTTCGTGAACGCGAGTCGCTTCTCCTTCACGAGCCGCTCGACATACTGTGTGATGTGGAGGACACTGAACGGCGGGTTTCCGCCCCACAGGCGGTAGTCCCTAAGGAACGCCCGCAGGTCCTCCGCGCAGGCTGTCACGAGGATTTTCGCACCGGTCTGGGCGACCGCTTGGATGTTGTGGGGCATGAGAACCTTCTTCACATACGTCCCGAAGCCCATGTTCGCGAGGGGCGCTCCGGAGCACCACTCGGCCTCACCGAGAATCCGGTATCGTACCCTCGCCGCATTCAAGATCTTCACGACGGCCTCCGCGATCCGCTGGCGGCGATAGCTCGCGACGCACCCGACCCAGTAGACGACCTCCGGCAAGGGGCTCGGCACGGCGTCCTTGGGAACCCATGCGGTGCGCCTCTCGTGCGGTTCACCAAAGATGTTGTGCGTCTCCTTCACATTCTCGATGATCGGGAGGTGTTCTTTCATCCCGAGGCCGGACTCGACCATCCATTCCTTGACGTCCTGCCAAAGACCGTCGAACGGGATGTCCGCCATGCACACGCTCTCGCAGGCGCCGCATGCGGTGCACTCGTACACGGCCTTCGAAAATTCGGGGGTAATCGTCGTCTTCCGCTTCAGCAACCAATCGACAATCCCGAACCCGCGCCGGTCGTACTCACGCATGTAGAAGACCTTCGCACGCGGCGCCGCGGATTCGAACCCGATTTCGCGGTACGGCGGGCAGACGGGCACGCAGTACCCACACATCGTGCATGCGTTGAGGTCGTCTACAATTGGCGGCATTGGGGAAACGCGCGTCGCCATCGTGTCACCTCACGCCCTGGCGGCCGCGAGTTCCCGCTCCGACTCTCGCAACAGCGTCCGCTCCCGCTCGAGAACGGCTCCGAGGGCGGACCGCAACGGCGCCTCCGCTTCTTTCAACGCGGCCTCGAGGGCCACAACGCCGATCCTCACGCTCTCGACGGCAATCTCCCAGGGTTTCGTGCGGGCGAATTCCTTCTCGAACGCATAGCGGGCCGCCCCACATCGCGGGCACATGGTCGGGATCTCCTCACTCGAGTACCCACACACGTAGCACTCGACCTTCGCGACGGCCGCGAACGGATACGGTCCAGTGCCTCGCGGTGGGGCGAGTCGAAGCCCCGCGTTCCTGATCGACTTCTCGAGGTCGTCGAGAGAAACCCGGCGCTCGTGGGCGAGCCTCTCGAATGCGAGCCGAACCCTCGGGTCCGCGGCGACCTCCCCCGCGCGGCGAAAGAACGCGACGCCGTCACGGGCATACCGGAGGACCTCCCCAAGGGCCGCCTCCAATCCCGTGTGCCCGCCCGTCACGTTGGCCCACCAGAAGATGCGAGCGCGGAGAAACGGCAAGCCCTTATCAAGATTTCTGGGTGTCACGCGAGGACTGCGCCACGACCGCCTAGATTCCCCAACCAAATTGCTTCTTCGCGGTTTCCGACATCATCTCGGGCGACCATGGCGGGTCCCACACGACCTCGACCTTCGCCTCCTTCACGCCGGGGAGCGCCTCGATCTTTCGCTTCACGTCCGAATGCAGGTAGCCCGCCGCTGGACACCCGGGTGCGGTCAGGGTCATCCGCACGCCAATGACCCCGTCTGGCTCCTTGATGTCGATGGTGTACACAAGCCCGAGGTCGTAGATGTTGATCGGGATTTCGGGATCGTAGCACTTCCGGAGAACGGTGATCACGTCGTCCTTTGTCACCATGTCCGCACCTGCGCCGCGTCCCAACCCGAGCGGTCCTAATGAACCTGTCGCTCTACTTCTTCGGTCCTCTGGTGAGCGGCTGTCGCGCAGAATATCCGCCTTCGAGTGGATGGAAGAACTTGACCTCTTGCTCGCCGCGCTGCCAGCACAGGAACACGAGTGCGCCATCGACTTGGCCGTAGAAGTCCACGAGCCCGGCCGAGTAGTCTTTTAGGAACGCACCGAGGGCATGAATCCGCTCGGTGTCCTCATCGAGGGAGGACTGGAGGTCGTCGCGTTCGCGGAGGAGCCTCACGTAATTCCCTCGGTCCGGGCAGTCATAGCCCACAAGCTGATCGCCCCAGTACGACGCGAGGTCCTCGATGAGGTCGGTCACCTCACGCCTCCGTACCTGGCGGGTATCCATCGTGTGGAAGATGCCCTCGATCGCGGGCAGCACACGGTTCGCCTCCTCGACGGTGAACGTCTTCGAAGGCACGGTTCCATCTACGCGGACCGTGGAACGAATCTCCGACGGGCTCGCCATCCTCCAACCCCGGACGAAATAGAGGTCTGGCGGGTAAAGAATCTTCGCTTTCTTACGTGAGACCACGGGATGCCTTCACGGATCGCGTCGCCTCGACCATCACGCGGAGCTTGGCCTTTGCCTCGTCGACGGTCCGCGTTTTCAGTCCGCAGTCGGGGACGATGTACAGCTGGTCGGGGCGAAACACGGTCAGCGCGCGCGAGATCCGCTCCGACACCTGCGGGGCGGTCTCGACGGTGTGCGTGTGCACATCGATCACTCCGAACGCGATCTCCTTCCTCAACGGCTCGCGGCGAAATCGGTCGAGGAGGTCAAGCCCACTGTTGCTCATCTCCAGGTCTATCTGGTCGACCGGGAGCCGTTTGAAGATCGGGAAGACGTGGTCGTAGTTGCCGTAGCAGGTGTGCGCAATCGTTTTCGCCTCGAGGCCGCGCGTCACGATGCCGAGCGCCTTCACGACGAGGTCCAGTTCGTCCGTCCGCGCGGACAGGGCGGGTTCGTCGATCTGGATGACCCTCGCGCCGGCACGCTCGAGGTCCCGTGCCTCCTGATGGAGCACCTTCGCGAACGCGAGGGCGAGGTCCGCGCGGGACGGGTAGTGTTCGTTGAACGACCAGTCCATCATCGTATATGGGCCGGTGAGCATTCCCTTGAGGGGCTTCTCCGTCTGATCCTGGGCCCACCGCCACCAGTCGACCGTGATCGCGGCAGGCCGCGCGAGTTCGGCGACGACGACCGGCTTCTTGTAGTACCGGTTCCCGTACGAGCGAACGAGCCCGCTCACCCCGCACCCTTCGAGATTCTCGGCGAAGTACGTCGCCATGTCTCCCCGGTACTGCTCTCCATCGACGAGGATGTCGATGCCGATCTCCTCCTGAAATGTGATCCACTCCTGTGTCGCGCGTCGCTCGAGGTCACCGAGGTCCTCCGCGGTCATTTCGCCCTTTGCGTGAAGGGTCCGCGCGTGGAGGAGATACGGCGGCTTCGGGAAGCTGCCGACGGTTGTCGTCAGACGGCTCACGGGTTCGCCTCCCAGAGCTGCGCCATCTCCGCGACAAGCCTCAGCTTCTCGCGGGCCTTCGCTCGGGGGAGGAACTCGAGGCCATTCGAGGGTGACACGTACGAGGCGTCGAGCGCGACGTGGTCCCGGAGGTTGCGGAGCGACGTCGCGAGCGCGGGGAGATCATCCGACCTCGTGTTCCGTGCGTCGATCACGCCGAGGGTGAGGGGTATCGAAGGACGCGTTCGAGCAAGGGCCTCCCAATTGTCCGCACCCTGGACGAGGTCGAGACCAAGATTGTCGATGGGCATCGAGGCGAGGTCCTTGAGGATCGGAGAAACGCTGCCAAAGTACGTGAATACGCAGAGCCACGCGCGACCCTTCTCCGCCGCCAGGGTTTCGATTCCCTCGGTCAGAAGGCCGATGTCCCGGGGGGCCCGGGTGATCGCGGGCTCGTCGATCTGGATGTGGGTCGCCCCCGCCGCACGCAGGGCGCGGACCTCCGCGGCGAGCGCGTCGGCAAGTTCGCGGACAAGACCCTTGAATCCGCCATCCGACTTCGCGAGGTTCGCGAGGGTGTACGGGCCGGTAAGGATCGCTTTCACAGGGACCGACGCGACTGACGCCGCGTGTTTCCACTCGTCAACAACGATCGGCTCCCGCCACCGGACGGATCCGGTCACGACGGGCTGACGGTAATATGTGTTCGTGTCGAAGTATCGGATGAGTCCGTCGATCTCGAAGCCGTCGAGCCGGCTTGCGAAGTGGCTCTGGCTGTCGTGCCAGGTCACCTCACCGTCCGCTACGAGGGAGATTCCGGCGTCAACCTGCTCCCGGACCACGTCCGCGGTTACGGATCGCTTGACATCTCGCAGCTCTGAGTCCGAGAGTTTACCTTCCTCGAATCGCGCGATCGCCCTGCGGAGACGTTGCTCCTCGAAGGAGTCACCGATGCGCGGATAGCTTCCGACGACGGTCGCGCGGGCCATGGAGAACCCTGCAGTTGCAGAGCCCATGCAGTCATATCTTAAAGGTTTGGCGAGTCGGATCGGAATATTGTAAGGAAAGGATCTCGCCCGCGCCTTCGGTCGAGGGATTTCTCAAGCAATCTCGGAACGTGGGCCTTCTACTTCTTGGCGATCGCTTCCTCGAGGAGGACGACGGGAGTGCCCGCGGTCACCTGGTCGATATGGTAGAAGTCCGCCATCGATCCGTGGCTGACCTCTTCCATGTGGAGGCAGTCCACAGGACACACGTCGACGCACTGCTGGCACCCGATGCACTTGTTGTAGTCGAACTCGGGAATCACGATCGGCTTCCCCTTCCGGAGGTTCGGCCCGCCGACCATGTCGATGCAGCGGGTCGGGCACTCCCGCTCGCACTTGAGGCAGCCGATGCACACGTCCACCTCGACGATCGGGTGCTCGCCAATCCGGTTGATGAGGACCTGCTTCTTGTCGCTCACCTCATCCGGCATTTTCAGTTCCGCGGCGGTATAGTACAGGTCTTCCCGTGTGTAGTCCGCGAGCTCGAATTCCTGCGTGAAGTTCCACGCATCCGTCGGGCAGTACTCCATGCAGTTCCCACAGAACAGGCAGTGGCCTACGTCGACCGCTGGTCGCCGGATCACGTGCTTCATCTCATCGAGTTCCGCGCGGCTTGGCAACAGGTACGCGGAGTTCGGCTCGACCTCGAGGATGTCGAAGTAGATGCACTCGTTCGGGCACACTTTCGCGCACAGCTCGCACCCGATGCACTTGTACCAATCAATCGAGTGCTGCCCCCGAAACGCCTTCGGCAGCTCGATCCGCTCGTATGGATACAGGACCGTGACCGGCTTCCGCTTGAACGCGGCGACGAGCCCCTGTTTGAGGGTGACCCACAGCGGGCGGAAGATCCCTCGGAAGAGGCCGTCGCGTCCGGCGTTCCCGGGGGCGGCGGGACCTGGCTCACCGGACTTGGGGGACCTCATATGTGTACTCGCCCCGCTCCATGTCAAGGATCTGGCCTTCGCGCGCGCTCACGAGCCGACCCTTCTTCGTTCGCACCCACCCCGTCTTCTCCGCCTTGATCTTCTCGCTGAGCTTCAGGAATCCATCGATGAGCGCCTCCGGCCGCACCGGGCATCCGGGGATGAAAATGTCCGTCGGCACGAACGTGTACGAACCCTTCACGACCGCGTACGAATCGTAGTACGGCCCGCCACAGATCGTGCATTCCCCCATCGCGATCACCCACTTCGGGTCCGCCATCTGCTCGTAGAGCCGACGGACGGCGGGCCGGAGCTTCAGCGAGATCGGACCGTTCAGGAGGAGGACGTCGCACTGACGCGGGCTCGATCGGTAAATCACGCCGAACCGCTCGACGTCATACCGCGGGTCGCTCGTTGCGGCCATCTCGATCGCGCAGCACATGATGCCGAAGTGCAGGGGCCAGGTAGAGTTCCGCTTCGCCCAGTTGAAGAAGTCTCCGACGACGGAGTCAAGGATTCTGCGGAGTGGCCCCTTCTTCAGGGGCGCGTCGATGTTCCGGTCGACCCACTTCACGAAGTCCCTCGATTTCAGCCCGATGATGTTTGCCTGTTCAGCCGGCTGAATCATCGTGTCGGCCCCGCCGCGAGGCGTCCTTGCGAGGCATCGCGATTGCCTCTGCGTCGAGCACAAGATAGGTGCGCTACTTCAGCTTTCCCATCCGCAGCTCGCACGCGAACGCCATCGAATCGAACAGCCGGAGCGGCATAAGGGTTCGCCATTCGTGCGTCATTTCGAATTCCCTCGCGTTCGTTCTCAATGTGTCGCATGTCACTCTCCTCCGTGTCAACGTTTATGAGCGAACCCTCGATATCACGCGTCCACGTCGCGGCAGTGTTCAGCGTGACGGTGAATACGGATCGGATCCGCAAGTTGCGCGACTTCGGGCTCACGGAGTACCAGGCGCGCGTATATCTTGCGCTCCTCGACCTCGGGCCCGCCCCGGCCTCGCAGATTCCCGCGATCTCGCGGGTCCCTCGGACGCGAATCTACGCGACAATGCAACAGCTCCACGAAAAGGGTCTCGTCGAAATCGTCCCGGAAACGCCACTGAAGTATGTGCCCGTGCCGTTCGGTGACTTTGTCGCCCACCGCGCACAGGAGCACCGTGAGCGTGCGGAGAGCCTCGAGACCTCGCTCCCCGCCCTCGCGACAGAGTTCGCGGTCACCGGCGGCGAGAAGGTCGAGGAAGCGGGCCGATTCGAGGCGGTTTACGGCCGGAGGAACGCCCGAGAGCGGCTCATCAAGATGTACTCGATGGCGAAGGAACAGGCGTACGGGATCGGGACGACGAAAAGCCCCGGCCGCATCCTGCGGGCCTTCGGCTCTCTCCTGATCGAGAAGGCGAAGGAGGGCGTCGCTCTCAAGTACGCGTTCCCTGTGACAGACGAGAATCGGAAGGACGTGGAGGTCCTCGAAAAGTACGCGGAGGTCCGGAACATCGATTTCTCGATGCCCGTGTTCATGCATGTCGTCGACCGGAAGGAGTTCCTCATGAGCCATCCGATTCCTGACGACGATTCGTCCTACCGCGGCGACGACATCGCGATCTGGACGAACGACACTGCGATCGCGAGGGCGATGCACGCCATGGCGGAAAAGATCTGGTCCACCGGCACGCGGCCGACGCCCCCGGTCGCCGCGGAAACCGTGGCCCGTCGGAGGTAATCAGGGAAAGTCTGAGTGTCGAACGGACGGCCCGATTCGGCCGATTCACACTGCGAGAATCTCTCTCGCGGCGGCGCCGGCGTGTGTAGAGCGCGGGACCCGCCCCCGCGGGAGGACGAGGTGCTTCATTGAGGAGTCGTTCATGAAGCGGAACCGATTCCGCAACGTGACCTCGCTCACGCCAGCGACCTTCGCAATCGCCTTCTGGGGGCGTCGCTCGCCCCTCGCCAGGCTTGCGAGGTATATCGCGGACGCCGCCGTGCCCACGGGGCTGAGCGAGGAGGACGGGTCCGCCCGCTCGATCTCCTTGATGATTCGAAGGGCGTCCGCCTGGACGGATTGGCTGAGGCCGAGTTCCGAGCAGAACCGCTGGACGTAGTCCGCAGGCTTTGAGGGTGGAACGCGCAGACTGAGATACCGCTGGAGCGCGCTGTATGCCTTGCCGATGACCTTGCGGCGAACGCCCGTTGCCCGCTGCACCTCGTCAAGGGTCCGAGGGACGCCGTGGATCCGGCACGCCGCGTACGTTGTGGCGGCGACGAGGGCTTCGATCGAGCGACCTCGCAAGAGACCACGCTCAAGCGCCTTCTTTGAGATGAACCCCGCCTCGTCCCGCACGGACTTCGGAAGGCTGAGGAGGCCTGCCACCCGGTCCACGGACCGCAGGGTCTCCGGCAAGCTCCGCTCCCCCGGGCGGCTGTGGCCGCTGTGCCGCTGCAGCTTCCGCATCCGATAGAACTTCTCTCGCTCCTTCATCGGGATCGCGTTGCCCCGGGCGTCCCGGTTCGCGGAAGGGATGACAGTCGTGAGTCCGACCGTGCCCGTTGAATAGCTCCGGGGGGCACCCGTCCGCGAGAGCCGATCCCCCTCGTCCGGGCTGTACGCGGACCACTCGGGACCGGGGTCGATCTGGCTCTCACTGATCACAAGCCCGCACGTGTCGCACACGAGCTCCCCGCGCGCGTAGTCGCGAACGAGGTGCTCGCCTCCACACTCGGGGCACCGCCGCTCCTCGTCGAGGAGGACCTGGGATTTCGCCGCGGTCTTCATTGCCTACGCTGAGAGGCTGTTTCTCCGACTTCTCAGGCAACCACGTAACAGCGTATAACGGCTTTATAATTTCGGATGTCACCGGCGTTTATGACAGGCACTATAGGTTCGGAAAGTTGGGGTGTAACACCTTCGGAAATCGCCCTCGAGATATTCGGTTCTACGCAACCCGCCGTGGGAACTGTGAAACGTGTACCGACGCTTCAAATACCTCGGTCCGCTTCGGAACCGCAGTTGCCATGCCCGAGTTTCGCGTGGACAAAGACTTCCTCGGAGACGTGCGTGTACCGATGGACGCATACTGGGGGGCGCAAACGCAACGGGCGGTCGAGAATTTCCCGATCAGCGGCCTCCGCTTTGGCCGTCGGTTCCTCTTTGCCCTGGGGCTCATCAAGAAGGCGGCCGCCGAGGGGAACCTCGAGCTCGGCCTCCTCGACGCGAAGCTCGCGCGCGCCATCGGGCAGGCTGCAGACGAGGTCGTTGAGGGGAAGCTCGACGCGCAGTTCCCGATCGACGTATTCCAGACGGGCAGCGGAACGTCGACGAACACGAATGCGAACGAGGTGATCGCGAACCGGGCGAACGAGATCATGGGCTCCCGACTCGGGACGAAGGGCGCGATCCACCCGAACGATCACGTGAACATGGGGCAGTCGTCGAACGACGTGATCCCGAGCGCGATCCACATCGCCGCGATGCTCGCGATCGACCAGGAGCTTCTACCCGCGCTGCGGGAGCTGGAGAAGTCCCTCACAACGAAGGCAAAGGATTTCGATTCGATCGTGAAGACGGGCCGAACGCACCTGATGGACGCGACGCCGATTCGGCTCGGGCAGGAGTTCAGTGGGTACGCGAGCCAGATCGACCACGGGATTCGGCGCGTGCAGAACGCGCGGCCGTTTCTTTCGGAGCTCGCGATCGGCGGGACCGCCGTCGGAACGGGAATCAACGGGCACCCGGACCTCCCGCAGAAGATTGTCGACAAGGTGAGCGCGGCGACGAAGGTCCGCTTCCGCGTTGCGGAGAGCCATTTCGAAGCGCAGGGCGCGCAGGACGCACTCGTCGAGGCGAGCGGGGCGGTCCGCGGGGTCGCGATCAGCATGATGAAGATCGCAAACGACGTCCGATGGATGGGCTCCGGCCCGCGCGCGGGGCTCGGCGAGCTCCAGCTGCCCGCCGTGCAGCCGGGGTCGTCGATCATGCCGGGGAAGGTGAACCCCGTGATCCCGGAGGCGGTGATGCAGGTCGCTGTGCAGGTGATTGGGAACGACGCGGGGATCGCGGTCGCGAACAGTCATTCGAACCTCGACCTGAACACGATGATGCCCGTGATGCACCGGAACCTGCAGGAGTCGATCGAGATTCTCGCGGCCGCTGCGCGGGTGTTCGCACGGAAATGCATCGACGGATTGGAGGCGAACGAGGAGTTCCTCCGGAGGACCGCAGACCTGAGCCCCGCAATCGCGACACGGCTGACCCCAATCATCGGGTACGAGCGGTCCGCGGAGCTTGCGAAAGAGAGCGTGCGGACCGGGATTCCAATCAAAGAGCTTGTCGTGCAGAAAGGGATTCTGAAGCGGGAGGAGGCGGAGAAGCTCCTCGATCCCCGTAGACTCACAGAGCCAAGCAAAGACCTCGTTGGGAGCGGCGGTGGCTAGCCGCCCACGAGCTTCTCCGTATCGATCTGCGCTTTCTGCAACTGCCCGCTATAGTCTACGTACACGGTCTTGACGTACGTGAATTCCTCGAGCGCGGTCGGGCCCGCCTCGCGAGTGTCCGTGGGCCCGGTCTCCTTGATCCCGCCGAACGGGAGCTGGACCTCCGCGCCGATTGTCGGCGCGTTCACGTACGTGATCCCCGCCTCAAGGTCCTGCATCGCCCGGAATGCGAGCCGGATGTCGTTCGTATAAATGCTCGAGCTCAGCCCATACGGCACGTCGTTCGCGATCGCCACTGCGTCCTCGTAGTCCTTAGCCTTCAGGACGCTCAGGACGGGGCCGAAGATCTCCTCCCGTGCGAGACGTTTTGTCCGGTCGACCTCGAAGATCGTCGGCGCGATGAAGAAGCCCTTGTCGTACCCGCCGCCGCGGAGCTTCGTCCCGCCCAACAAGAGGTGGTCTTTTTCCTTCTTCCCGATGTCGATGTACTCGAGGATCTTCTTCTCCTGATCCGTGCTCGCCACGGGGCCCATGTCCGTCGATTCGTCGATCGGGTTGCCCACGCGGAGCGCCTTCGTGCGAGACACGAGCCTGTCGACGACATCGTCGTAGATCGCCCTATGGACGATGAGCCGCGATGTCGCCGTGCATCGTTGCCCCGCCGTCCCGAACGCGCCGAACATCACGCCCTCCATGAGGAGGTCGACATCCGCGTCCTCCATCGAGAGGACCGCATTCTTCCCGCCGAGCTCGAGGCCGACCTTGATCATCTTCTTCGCCGCCGCCTCGTACACGTGCCGGCCCGTGTCGACGCCGCCGGTGAACGAGACGGCGCGGATATCCGGGTGGTTGATGATCCCATCGCCCACGACGCCCCCGCTCCCGGTCACGGAATTCATCACGCCGGGTGGTAGGCCCGCCTCGTGGAGGACCTCGACGAACTTCGCCGCGCACAGCGGCGTGAGACTCGAGGGCTTGAACACCACGGTGCAACCGGCGATTAACGCCGCCCCGGTCTTCCAGCTCGGAATCGCGATCGGGAAGTTCCATGGCGTGATGAGCCCGACGGGGCCCACGGGCAACCGAAGCGTCATGCAGATCTTGTCGGGAAGCTCGGACGGAACGGTCTCGCCGAAGAACCGGCGGCCCTCGCCGCTCGCGTACTCGAAGAAGTCGATCGCCTCCTGGACGTCCCCACGGCCTTCGGAGATGACCTTACCCATCTCCCTCGTGACGATCCGCGCAAGCTCCTCCTTCTTTCGCCGAAAAATCCGAGAGGCCTCGAGGAGAATCTCACCGCGCCGCGGGGGCGGCGTGCGGCGCCACTTCGGCCACGCGTCCTTCGCGGCCTTTGCGGCCGCCCCAACATCCTGGACTGTTCCCTGCGGGAAGCTCGCGAGGACCTCTCCCGTGGCGGGATTGATCGACTCGAATGTCTTCCGCCCCTTCGGGGTCGTCCACTTCCCCGCGATGAAGAACCCGTATTCCTCTCCCATGCCGTCGACCCGAAATCGGAAGCGGGTGCGGGGATAAGGCTTTGGCGGGGGTGAGGCCCTTGGAAGAATCCTAATTTGACACGAGCGCCCTAGTTGACTGTGGGACCGCCTTTCGCGACGATGACCTCTGCGGCGTCTCTCAGGTCACCCACAACATCGGAGGGCTTCGCGACCCGCAGTTCCGAGGCGAACCGCTCGCGCCGCTTGGCGTCGCCGACAAAAATCGTGCGTGTGCCGATCGCGCGGCCCGCCTCGACATCGCTTACTTTGTCGCCGATCATCCACGACTCTCGTGGGTTCACGTTCAGGTCCCGTGCGGCCGCGAGCAACAGACCCGGCCGGGGCTTCCGACATGCGCAGTCCGACAGCACGTGATGTGGACACACATAGATCTCCTCGATCTGAACGCCTGCCGCCGCCAGCTCGCCGACCATCTTCTCGTGAATTCGCCGGAGCTGCCGCTCGGGCACGAGCTTCCACCCCACGGCGTCCTGGTTCGACACAATCGCGAGCCGATACCCTACCTTCCGCAAGGTTCCCATCGCCTCGACCGCTCCCGGGAGGAACTCGAAGTGGTCCGGTGTCCTTACATACCCGGGTCTGCCGCGGTTGATTACGCCGTCGCGGTCGAGGAACACCACAGGCCCATGGCGGTGCTCCTTTCGCCGTGCAAGAAGGCCGTGGCGCATCACCTCGAACGGGAGGGTCTCGAACTGCTTGAACAGATCCAGGAGGCCCCATCGCACGAACGGGTTCTTCGTGAGCGTGAGCGCTTTGTGGACGGGATACCAATCGACGCCCTCGATCTCGTCTGCCTTCAATGTGAACGTCGTCTCGTCCGTGTGTCCGCGGTACACGAACCCGAGCGTGAACGTCGGCTTCCCGGGGAAGGTCGCATGGTACACGCCGAGGAGCCCATCGAGGACGATGTCCGCACCGATCTCCTCCTCGACTTCCCGCTCGACCGCGACGTCCGGCGGCTCCCCGAAATCGAGGAACCCGCCAGGCAGATTCCAGAAGCCCTGGGAGAACCCGCGCTTCGCCTTTACCATCAGCACATCGTGGCCTCGCACAAGGGCGACCTCCGCAACGAGGCGGGGCATGGTCATGTATACCGCCTTCTTCACGAGGTCGTCGACGTCCGCGCGCGAGAACAGGTCGTCCCGGTTGAACCACTCCTCCGGATGGTGGGCGAGGACCGGCTTCATGCGGCGCACGACGTCCGTACCAAAGTCCATCCGGATCGTGTCGACCGCCTCGAACGGGAGCCGCTCGCCCGCCCTTGGGCACCGCCATCCGTCCCGGTCCTTGACGCGATACACCTGCCCGTCCGTCTCAACGAACACGTGCTCCGTCGGCCGTGCACTCTCGCTCCGCTTCGGCATGGACACCGGCGAACCAACGGAGAGGGTGCGACCGCCTATATCCTTTCCCGCCCGCTAATCCTGGACCTTCAAGGCGATCGATACACCGTCCCGAAGCGGGACAATCACGGGGAGCATCCTCGGGTCCTTGGCGAGCGACTCGTTGTACTCGTGGATCACCTGCGCTTCCTTCGTCCGCCGTGCGGCCGCGACGGTCCCGGACCACAGGACATTGTCCGTGACCAAGAGTCCGCCGACGCGAAGCTTCTCCAAGCACAGCGGAAGCACGTCCCCATAGTGCTGCTTGTCGATGTCATTGAAGATGAGGTCGAACCGTCCACGGAGACGGGGGACGACATCGAACGCGGACCCGACCTCGACTCGCACCCGTGTCGCGACGCCCGTCCGCTCGAAGTTTTTTCGTGCGATGGCCGCAGTGTCGGGATTCCACTCGACCGTGACGAGTTCGCCGTCCGGCGGGAGGGCGCGGGCGAGCCACGTGCCGGAGTAGCCGATTGCCGCCCCAAGCTCAAGGATCCGCTTCGCTTGAATCGATCGCGCAAGGATATGAAGGAGCGAGCCCTCCGCCGGGCCCACGATCGGCCAACGCTCCTCCCGCCCCTCTCGCTCGACCTCTGCGGGGCGGAAACCCAGGGCTCG
>CAYOUM010000011.1:0-873 GCA_964407185.1 uncultured Methanomassiliicoccales archaeon
CCCGTGCAGGGTTTGGCTCCTCAGTGCGCTCGGCTTCCCTGCACGAGTCGCGTTCGTGGGAATGGGGATGAGATCATGCGACGTGTGGCCGAGCCCCGTTCCCGCGATCACGGCGCCATGACTATCTTCGAGAAGTGCTTCGAGTTGGCGGGGCTTCATTCCGGGGAAGAAGTGGACAAGGGCGACATTCGAGTCGAGCCGCGTGTCGGGGAGGACGGGCCCCTTCCCCCTCGGGCGGGCCTCTGGAGAGAGTTCGACCCGACCATCATCGTGGACTTTCCCGAGCGGCGCCGCGTTGATCGACCGGAACGCATCACGGCGAGAGGAGTGCATTTTTCGGACCTTCGTGCCGCGGTGTACGAGCGCGAACGTGTCCCCGGTTTCACCGTGCATCACGCCCACGACCTCCCCGAGGTTCGCGGTCCCGAGGCGGGCCGCGGAGATCAGGTTCATCGCCGCATCGGAGGACGGTCGGTCCGAGGACCGCTGCGCGCCGACGACGATCACGGGGCCCGTGAGGTTCGTGAGCATGAACGACAGCACGGAGGTCGTAAAGTGGAGCGTGTCCGTTCCATGCGGGATCACGACCGCCTGGGCGCCCGCGTTCAGCTCCTTCGCGGTTTCCTCCGCGAGCCGCTGCCAATTTTCCGGCTTCAGGTCCTCGCTGTACACACTGTACACGACGCGGGCCTTCACGTTCGCGAGCTCGAGAAGTTCCGGCACGGAGAAGACAAGTTCCTCCGCGGTGACCGCGGGATGGACCGCGCCCGTGCGGTAGTCGACGTACGACGCAATCGTCCCGCCGGTCCCGAGCACAGCGATCGTCGGCTTTCCTGCCGCCGTCGGAATCTTTGCGGGCTTGCGCGTGGTGGA
>CAYOUM010000011.1:883-4753 GCA_964407185.1 uncultured Methanomassiliicoccales archaeon
CGCAACGAGTTCGAGCTTCGTGATGTCCGCGACCGCAATCCCGACGTTGTATCCGTTCGCGAGCTTCACTGTGAGGACGTCGACCCCGGAGAACGCGTGGTGGGGCATCGCGACGCCATCAAATCGCTTGTCCCGTGTCGTCACCGCAACGGTGTCGCCGATGGCCGCGCCGGCCTTCTTGAGCAGTTTCTCGACGGCGGGGGGATACTCCACTGGCCGCAGAACGGACCCTCTCGATATGGCCTTTCCGGTGATTCGGCGGGAACATTGAAACGCGCTGCCCTCGTTGCAATCTGCGTGGCGACCGCGCGGGAGGTGCTGAACGAACTCCGATGGCGGGGGCCGAACCGCCTTCCCGACGCGGTCCTATGGTACCGTGACCGCATGCAGCCTGAGGGCCATCGCCTGATCCGAGGCTCCGAAATCGTGCGCCTCGAGCGGCGGTACTTCACGATTGCGACATCGCGCCTGCCGTACTACAAGATCGAGCGGATCGAGCTCGCAGGACGAGTAATCTTTCAGCGACAACTACCCCGCTAGGAGAGTTCCCCGGAACTCGTCCTCGACATTTGCCAACGCTCCCAAGGATTCGCCGAGGGCCCGCCAGTCGCCTCGCACCGCAAGTGTATGAGAACGACCGAACAGTTCCGCCTGTCGCGCTTTCAGCCTCCCGAGATCTGGGCGGCGATGACGTAAGAAGGCACCGTAGTCGAGGGCCCTCCTCGCCCCGAGCTTGAGCGCAAAGAACTTCAGGTGACCCGCCTCCTGGGGCGAGACGTTACCACGTCGGGCTCGGTCCGCAACCTCGAGGATCGCCTCCCGCCCCGTCGTCCATCCTTCCTCTTCCGCCCAGCGATCGTTCTCGCGATAGACCTTCCGGAAGAATTCCATCGCGGCGGCAAAGAGGCTGTCCTCTGTGGGGTGGGCGACGCGAATCGGGGATGTCCAGTACCGATAGTATCCCTGGCGATATCCTATCCGCTCGGCCCGCCATGCGGGTTCGAGCTGGTCGAGGGGCAGCGCCGCGTGCGGGAACCCCTCGGGATCGTGAAGCCGAACCTCGGCATCGTCCATTGCATAGGCGAGGACGAAGTGATCCGTGCCCGCGAGGTCCCGGTGGATCGGATTGTACACAAGGTATCCCATGTCCAGGGGTCCGAGCATCGCGGGGGAGGTCGCCAGGTCCACACGCAGCTCGCCGTACGGAGGAGCGCCCTTCGTCTCGCTCCATCGCTCCTTGAATTCGAAGCCAAGGGTTCGCAGCGCGGACGACGTCCCCACATCCGGCGCCGTCCCCAGGTTGCTGAAGACGACGAGGTTCGCCCCTCTGACCGAGAACGCCCCGAGTCCGACACCCGTGAGGACCTCGATCAAGGACGGTTCAGCCCTCTCCTCGATTGACGCGAGGAGCATCGACGTCGCGTTCGCGTAGCAGTAGGGTCCATTTCCAACGTATGCGATCATGGGCTTCCACTCCGAAGGGTGCACATCATCCTGTGTTGACCCCATAAACATGCGGGGAGCGTGACCGAATCTGTCGATAATGCCTTTAGAGGAAGCTCCGATGGGCATAGGATGGCATCGCCCGAAGTCCCGCGAAAGCCGCTCGAGCTCCTCACGCAAGGCTTCCAACAGTTTCGCATTCTTGCGACAGCCGTCGACCTCCGGATCTTCTCCCGAATTCCATCCCGGGGCGCAACGGTTCCCGAGGTCGCGTCAATGTTCGGCTTCGAAGAGCGCCCGACGAGGATCTTTCTTGCCGCCCTCGTCGCGATGGGCCTCCTCGCAAAACGCGACACCCGCTACCGGAAAACGGCCTTGTCCGCGACATACCTCGTCGAGGGGCGACCTCAGTACTACGGCGACCTGATCACGATGCAAGACCGACGTCTCTACGAGGCGTATCGACGCCTCGACTGGTCTCTCCGTTCGAACAAGCCGGTGACCGCAGATCCGGCGGTCGGCGACCTGTTCCAGACCCTTGCCCAGGACCCGGAGATGGTCCGACTGTTCACGATGGCGATGCATGCCTCGGGTTCGTACTGGGCCGAACAGCTCGCGCGGTCTTACGATTTCTCCCGCCATCGGAAGATCCTCGACGTGGGCGGCGGCTCCGGGGTCTACTCGATCGCCATTGCGCGGCGTTACCGACGGCTGCGGGCGACCGTGTATGAACTGCCGTCCGTCGTCGGCATTGCGGAGGAGAAAATCCGCGAGGCGGGACTCGAGTCCCGGGTCGACACCGTGGCGGGCGACTTCTTCAAGGATGAATGGCCGCGGGGTGCGGACGTCGTCCTCTTCAGCGCGATCCTCCACGACTGGCCGCCGGAGACGTCGCAGCGGTTGATTCGGAAGGCGGCCGCGATTCTTCCGAGGAACGGCGCGGTGGTAATTCGAGAGCTGTTCATGGACGACGATGGTGCGGGACCCTTGTACGCGGCAATCGGGAGCGTCACGATGCTCGTCGACACGGAGGGGGAGAACTACTCCTGGGCGACGTACGAGTCGTGGCTTCGCGAAGCGGGCTTCGGCCGCTTTCGCCGAATCCCGTTCCAGAAGACGGCCGCGAGTGGGGTCCTTAGCGCCCGCAAGCGGTAATGGCGACAAGTTCGCTCTCGGAAGCGAGAGTTCAAGTCGCTTCGCACGGACTCCCTAATCTATTGCACTTTCACCTACCCCCTGGCCAAATAAAGATGACTCGGTCGGGGTTGGAGATGAATGCCTCGCTGTCTGACTTGCTACAGATCGACGGCCAATCCGAAATTCTGCTCCATATCGTGCGCTGCGATTCGGAACAATCATCTCTTCCCAAAGAGACGACCAACTGGACGTTGCAACCGATGTGGCAAGCCCCTTAGGTTGAATAGAGGAATATGTGACATCTGCAAATCACGTCTGCGCAGGTGGTCGGTCGAGAATCCAAGCTTGGAGGACACGTGGAAACCGGGCAGTAGGACGCTTGCGCTTGACCTGGTCGGCCTCGCCCTCTGGTGGGCTGAGGGCGACAAGAACGATCAACGCGTGGCGGTGACGAATTCCGACCCGGACGTCATCCTGCTCGTACTGCTCTGGCTGAGAGAGGTCCACAACGTACCCCTCCGGAAGTTCCGCGTCCATATCCATATGCATGACAACTTCAACAAGACAGAGATACTTCGATTTTGGAGAAGGCTGACGGGAATTCCCCGTTCTCAGTTCTTCAAACCGTATGTTTTTCCACGACGAGGCGAGAGCAGAAGGTCGCGGCGGATGACGCACGGGGTTTGCTCGCTGCGAGTGCATGACGTTCAACTGGTCCAGAAGTTGCGGTCTCGATTGCGTGAGGTTCGCTCCTTCTCGGTTAGATCGGCCTCGTCATCGATTCTACGGCCCCTGCCCGCGTCGATTCCCGAGTGAGGCACGGGGGGACCGGAACGAAGAACGCGAAAAAAACTTCCCATGAGAGGTCGCCACGTCGTTCAAAAAGCCTCATGAAGCGCATCGCGGTGGCGTTCAACTCGCTCTGCCCCGACGCAACGAAACGAAACGAAGGTGATCTGATTCCGGATGAAGCGGACTCTCGGGTTACGGCGGTGGCTGCGCTGGTCCCTGGGGAACGTGCGGGCCGCGATCCGCGGCGATTAGTGGCGGGCGCCCGCCATGGCGGCATGATGTCCATCCGGCTAGCGAAGCCCATCCTCGCGACCGATACGTCCACGCACCTCCACGCGAAGGGGAAAAAATAACCACGCGCACTCCCGCCGGCCCGGGGAGAATCATGGCGAAGGTGGAGTTCACTGCGAAACGGTACAGGATGGGCCCAAAGGACGCGTGGGTGTTCCTCGACCTGCCAAAGGGATCCGCGGACGAAGCGCGTTGCACGAGGTCGTC
>CAYOUM010000011.1:4763-5788 GCA_964407185.1 uncultured Methanomassiliicoccales archaeon
GCGAGCGAAGCCCATCCCCCACACGAACACTTTCGCGGATCCCTACGCGGAGGGGAGGCGAAGCGACCCGAGACGCGGACGAAGCGCGTGCACGAGGTCGTCGGCCGCCTCACGAAGGGAGAGATGTTCTGGGACTAGCAGCTGCTGGCGTCACGGGAATAGGAACGAATTCTGCACGAATTCTGAAGAACCGTCTTAACGGCACCGCCCCAGTCCGCCCGTATGGAATCTGCACCCGCGCCCCGCCCCCGTTCCGTTGCGGTTCTCGCCGTCATCGCCGTCGCATTCCTCCTCGTCGGGATCGGCGCCGGCTATCTGCTTACTCGGCCCGCCGCCCCGGCGCCACTCAGCGCTGTCGACGGCCTCAACCGCCCGAGTGAAATCCCGCGCGTCCTCGGTTGGTACAACGGCGCAGATGTCGCCTACCTCGACTACGGCGCGATGACGAATGTCGCTGCGCCGATTCTTGTGTTCTTCCAGCAGGCTGCCCCGGACACAATGGTCTCCGGCCAGAACAACGTGATCGACACGATTCCCGGGCAGCCGGGTTACACCGACTTCTGGCAAGTGTACAAGGTCCTCGTGCCCGCGGGCTACGTGCCAAACTCCATCCGCTCCTTCGAGGGCGCGATGGCATCCGGATTTTCAGTCGAGGCGACCGACATCATCGTGAACTGTCCCGTCGTGAATCCCGGGACGACGATTCAAGGTTCGAATCAGCCCCCCGTCTCCGGCTGGTATCGGGACCGTGAGGTGTTCTACTTCGATCACGGAGCGAACTCGGAGTCCGAAGGGAGCGTTGTCGCGACCCCACCGATCTACGTGTTCTTCCTGTCTGATGGCACGATGGTGTCGGGCCAGCGGAATGTGATCGATGTCCTCCCCGGCGATGCTGGATACAGTGACCTGTGGCAAGTTGTGAAGGTGACCGTCGACGGCGTGTACACGCCGAACAGCCTCCGGGATGCGTCGGACATCCAGGCCCAGGCCACGGCGGGAGGCGTCACGCTCGAGGTCGCGGGGAT
>CAYOUM010000011.1:5798-15951 GCA_964407185.1 uncultured Methanomassiliicoccales archaeon
CTGCACGGTCGTTCCATAGAGGGACCATTCGCGCCTCTTCGCCGACCGGCCGCGCAGACCCGAAGGGCACGCGAAGGGCTTTTCGGGCCACCGACCATCGAGGGCCTATGGCGACGAAGTTCCCCGACGATGTCCTGACCCGCACGAAGAAGGGCGAGATCGAGGTCCGTTCGCTGATCGATCGCGGCCGCTACGTCCGGTACAACTACCTCCACCCGGAGACAGGTGAGCCGATGGAGGGCGGGAAGGTGAAGCTCGTGTTGATTTCCGAGGGGGGCGACACGGAGGAGTACTTCATCATCCCAACGAGGTCGAAACGGGATCTTCTGATCCCCGCCGCGGAGAAGGGTGCCCGGAAAGTGTGGGACGGAGCGAAGGCCGTCGAGTTGTAACGGCGAACGGTTTATGGCCGTGAAACCTCTCCCGCGCCCTCCAGTGCAGTCGATTCGCCGCACCGTCGCGGTCCTTTCAGGTACTGTGTTCCTCGTGATGATTGGCATTTCAATCATCAGCCCCGCGGTGCCGCAGTATGGTTTGACCCTAGGCGCCACCGCGTTCATGGCGGGCCTCCTTGTCGGCGCGTTGCCCGCGGCCCGCGTCGTTCTCGATCTTCCCGCGGGCGCATGGGGCGACCGCTTCGGGAACTACCGGATGATGACCCTCGGCCTCTCGATCATCGCGATCACGTCCGCCCTTGCGGTCCTCGCATTCAACTACTGGGTTCTTCTCGCCGTGCGTCTCATGGAGGGCGTCGGCAGCGCATTCTACGTAACGTCCTCCCTCGCAACCCTCGCGCGACGCATTCCGCCGGAGAGGCGGGGTCGGTACATGGGGATCTACGTGAACGCGCTCCTCATCGGCCAGGTCATCGGCCCCGTGATTGGTGGGGCCGTCGTCCTCGCGTGGGGGATTCGCGCACCGTTCGCCGCGTACGCGCTCCTCGCCGCCCTTGGCATGGTCCTGGTCACGTTCGGTCTCGAGCCTCAGGCTGGGCGGGAGGCGTCCGGCGCGGTCGACGTCCGCGCCGTGAAGCGACTCCTCCGGGATCGTTCGTACGTCCTCGTGAACATCGGAACGATGAGCGCGTTCTTTGCCCGTGCGGGGCTCATTTCGACCGTGATACCGCTGTTCATCGCGTTCAACTGGCCAGGTGTGTCCCGAGAACTCGCGACGACCTTCGCCGGCGTCCTGATCACGACGAACGCGGTCGCAAACCTCTGTACGCTCTATCCTAGCGGTCTCCTCGCGGACCGGGTCGGACGAAAAATCCCGTTCGTCATTTCCCTTGTCGCCGCGGGCCTCGTCGCCCCGTTCCTGTTTTTCTCGACCGACCTGACGACGGCGATTCCCCTCATGTTTGCATACGGTCTCGTCCTCGGCATCCACGGTCCCCTTGTCGCGTGGACGACGGACCTGACCCCTCGAGAAGTGATGGGAACTTCCATGGGTCTCTACCGCGCGCTCGGGGACCTCGGCTTCCTGCTTGGCCCCCTCGTGCTGTCGGCGGTGCTCCAGGTCACGATAGTGGACGGACGCGTGACGATCTATCCATTCCTCGTCGCGGCCGCGTGGCTCATCGTCTCCGGCGTCCTCATCGTGTTTGCGCGAGACCCTGTCGGCGAGCGGCGGCGGGCGGGTGTTCCCGCGAGTCGTCCAAGGAACTCCACATAGCGTAGGCGCCGCGACCGCGCGAGAAGGGTCAAGTACCGGGCGGCCCGTCGGCCGGCGGAGTCCGAATGAGTGGAGGAGGACACAAGCATCCGCGATTCCCGGCGTGGTTGTCGTTCGCGCTCACCCGTCGCGGGCGGAGGCGCGAATACCCCCGGAGGCGATCGTGGAGCGCCTCGGTGTGAGAGCAACGGACACCGTCCTGGACTTCGGCTGCGGCCCGGGTTTCTTCACCGCGGGGTTTACGGCCAAGACCCGCCGGACGGTCGCGGTCGATGCCCAACATCAGATGCTCGAGAAGGCGCGCAAGAGACTGGGCCCCGCGGCGGTGAACGTTGAATTCATCGCAACGGAGAATGGGACGACCCTCCCGGTGGCGTCCGGGTCGATTGACCTTGCGTTTCTTGCGTTCGTCTATCACGAACTCGAACATCCCGAGGCCTTGCTTCGCGAGCTTGCGCGAACCCTCTCACCGAGCGGTCGCCTCGTGATCATGGAGAGGACGGAACCGGGACGAGGTCTCTTCCAAGCACCGCAGGTCGACCCGAATTCTGTGGAGCAGGAGGTCGGGCGCGCAGGCTTTGCGCCGCGTGAACGCATTCGATGGTCCCGCTCCACGTTGCTCGTGTTCGACAAGCCCGCGGCCTAGCGGTGCGTCGGGATGTAGTCATGGTGGTTCTCACGCGGGTAGCAGCTCATATTCAACGCGGTCCGTGTCCTTTCCCTTCGACCGCTTGCCGAGAACCTTCACGCGCCCGATTTCGCGCACATTCTTCAGGTGCGTGCCGCCGCACGGGCAGTAGTCCGCGTTCCCGACCTGGATCACCCGAAGCCGCCGAATCGAGGCGGGGATGAGGTCCATCAACGCGCGGTCTTCAATCTTGTTCTCGACAATCACGCGATCCTCTTCGAAGATCCTGACCTCGGCCTCGGACGCGATCACCGAGTTGCATTCATCCTCGATCCGCTTCAGGTCTTCGGGCGCGAAGTTCGCGGGCTGGAAGTCAATCCGGCTGCGGTCTGTGTGAATCTGGTTGCCAACGGTCCGCGCGGCGAATATCCGGTACACGAGGCCGGACATGAGGTGTTGGGAGGTGTGCATCCGCATGTGCGCGTATCGTCGGTCCCAATCAACGGCACCATGGACTTCGTCCGCTGCGGGCATCCGGTCCACGAAGTGCTTGATGATGCCCTTCTCCTTGAGGACCTTGAACACGGCCGCTTGCCCTCCTATCCATTGAAGCATCCCGGTGTCATGGGGTTGCCCCCCGCCCTCCGCATAGAATGCCGTCTCATCGAGGACAACGTAGTCTGGCCCGCGATCGAGGATGCGAGCGTCGAACTCGCGGGTGTAGCATGGGTCCGGCACCTGGCCTCTCCGTTCCTCCATGTACAGAACCGTCGTGGCCATTTTGGCGGGCGGACGACGTGCGCGACTATTAAGGGTTAGGAGAATGCCGAGGCGAAAGCCTAATGTTACGCCGCCATGGCGGAACGAGAGACGCAATGCCATCGCATGTGGAACAACAACACGCTTCGAAGGGTGCGGAGAACGAAACCGTGCCGGTCGGCCTCCGGGGGCTTGGCAAGGACTACGGCAGCTTCACCGCGCTCAGGTCTCTCGACCTAAACGTGCCAGACGGAATCTGTTTCGGTTTCCTCGGGCCGAACGGTGCAGGGAAAACCACGACGATCAAGATCATGACGAACCTGATCCGTCCCACCCGAGGGAGGGCCACCCTTTTTGGCATCGATGTCCACCGGGAGCCCCGTCGGGCCGGGGCGCGACCGATGCGCCGCCGCCGAAGGGTTCAAGTCGGGCCCCACCCCCTCCGTGCGGGGGTCCGATGAAGCACACGATCACGGGCGATAACCTCCAGTTCGTCAACGTCGAGTTCGACCCGGGCGAGCTGATCTGGGCGGAGGCGGGTTCGATGGTGTACTTCTCCGCGAACGTCCAGATGCAGGCGAGGGCACGCGGTGGGATCATACAGGGATTGAAGCGGGCGGTCACGGGGGAGTCGTTCTTCGTCACGGAGTTCAACGCCGTCGGAGGCCAAGGCCTCGCGGCGTTCGCGGGCCGAGTTCCCGGGAAGATCGTGGCGATCGACCTCCGCGGCGGGAAGCAGTGGATCTTCCAGAAGGACGCGTTTCTCTGCGCAGAGGGTGCGGTCCAGTTCGACATCGCGTTCCAGCGTCGGTTGGGCGGAATCTTGTTCGGCGGCGAGGGGCTGCTCCTGCAACGGTATTGGGGCGAGGGGCTGATGTTCATCCATTCTCCGGGGGACCTCGTGGAGTTCACCCTCGTTCCCGGTCAGGTCATCAAGGTGTCGACCGGGCACGTGGTTGGGTGGGAGGCAACGGTTCAGTACGACATCCAGACCGTCGGCGGGCTGAAGACCGCGTTCTTCGGCGGGGAGGGGTTGTTTGTCACGACCCTCACGGGGCCAGGGAAGGTCCTGCTGCAGTCGATGACGATGCCGAAGTTCGCCTCCGCGCTGATTCCGTTCCTTCCTCAGCAGCCAAGCGGCGGACCTTCAATCAGGATCGGGCGATGAACGCGAAGCTCGCAGGCTGGATTGGGGCGATTCTCCTAATTGTGGCGCTCGCCCTCCTCTTCATTCTCTTCCTTGACCTCCTGCCCCTCCTGATCTTAGCGATCGGCGTCGTCGTGTTCATCGGGATCGTCGTAGTCCTGATTTTTTCTGCGCTCGTCCTGATTTTCGCGGTCCCCTACTACCTTGTCAAGAAGCCTGCGGAAGTCCAGCCGGGGTCCTTCTCGCTCGAGCAAGTGAAGGAACGGTGAGCGCGCGCCTTCGCTCCTGAAGGGATGCACGGAAGCTATCCTGGACCCTGACGGGAATTTGATCAAATCCTCCAGCGCACCGAGCCGAAACCGTCCAAGGGCCCGTTGGCTGCCCCTCATCACTTTCCAAGAACCGAACGCGCGATGACGAGCCGCTGGACTTCCGAGGTCCCCTCATACAGTTCTGTAATCCGCTGGTCCCGGTACAGCTTCTCGACGACGTAGTCCTTGATGAACCCGTACCCGCCATGGATCTGGACCGCATGGTCAACCGCCCGGTGGGCGGCCTCGCTCGCGAACAGCTTCGCCACGCTCGACTCGTAGGTGTGCTTCACGCCGCGGTCCTTCATCCACGCCGCTCGGTATGTGAGGATCCGGGAGGCCTCGATCTCCGTCGCCATGTCCGCGAGCTTCCATTGGATCGCCTGGAATTCGGAAATCTTCTGGCCGAACGCCTCGCGCTCCTGCGCATACTTCACGCTCTCTTCGAGCGCCCGCTGCGCGATGCCAAGGGCCTGCGCGGCGATTCCAATGCGCCCGCCATCGAGGGTCGCAAGCGCAATGTTGAACCCCTTCCCCTGCTCGCCTAAGAGGCACTCACTCGGGATCCGGCAATGGTCGAGGCCGAGAAGCATCGTGTCGCTCGCGCGGATGCCCATCTTGTTTTCCTTCTTCAGCTTCGCGAAGCCAGGTGCGTCCGTGGGCACGAGGAACGCGGAGATGTCGTACTTCGGCGAACCCGTGCGGGCGTAGACGACAATGACGTCGGCGTCGTACGCGTTCGTCACGAACGCTTTCGTGCCGTTGAGGACCCACGCATCGGGCTCGAGCTTGGCGGTCGTCCGGAGCGCCGCCGCATCCGATCCGCTATTGGGTTCCGTGAGGGCGTACGCGCCGAGCTTCTCGCCTTTCGCGAGCGGGGTTAGCCACTCCCGTCTCTGGTCGTCGCTCCCGAACGTGAGAATCGGGTCGCACACGAGGCCGTTGTTTACGGCCGCAATCACGCCTGCGCTCGCGTCGACGCGGGACAGCTCTTCAATCACAATCGCATAGCAGATTGAATCGAGTCCGGCGCCGCCCCACTTTTCCGGAACAAACACTCCGAGGAATCCGAGGGGAGCCATCTTCTTCGCCCAGTGGTGCGGGACCTCCTGGGACTCGTCGTATTTCATCGACTCCGGCGCAATCTCTCGTTCTGCGAATTCCCGGACGTTCTTCCGGGTGATTTCATGGATTTCCGAGAGTGCGAAGTCCACGGAGCGGCTCGATGCGGTTCAAGAGTCATAAACTTTCATGAGCGGTTCGCACCTGGCCTCAGGATTCCAGGGCTGGAGGTCGGGCCGGCGCGCCTACGCCTTCTGCTTGAACTCCGATTGTTGGAACGCGACCATCGCGAGGATCAGGGCCGCGATCGTGAACGCAATCAGGATGGCGGCCGCCGCGGCGGCGGAGACGTCCGTCGGATAGCCTGCGAGGGGCCCGACGTCAATCATGTCCTTCAGGATCGACCGCAAGTAGTGGATGATGCTGAGCCTCGGAACGTCCCCTGGAATCGAGCCCACGACCGACTCCCACAGGAATCCGAAGAGGAGGCCGACGACGAGCGGTCTCCGGGTCAAGACCGAGAGGAACGTGAAGAAGGCACCGTACGCCGCGCCACCGAGTGCCGTCGCGCCGAGGAAGGCCGCAAGGACATCGAGTTCCGCGCCGAGGGGATCACCCGAATACCCCTGGGTTACTACGTAGGCAAGGACGAGGGGCGGCACGAGGAGGACGAGGACGGCGACGAGGTAGCCCGTGTACTTGTACAGTGCGATCGCGGGCTTTGAGACCGGCCTCGACAGCAAGTAGGGCAGGGTGTTGTCCTCGAGTTCCTCCCGTATGAGGGCCGTCGCGGAGACGAGGGTCACAAAGATCAGCACGACCTGGAGGAAAAGAGGGACCATGAGGATCTGGAATAGTAGGATGTCAAACGTCTCCACGCGCGCCGCCGCGAGCGAGCCCGCCAAGAGAAGGGGGACTGCGGCAAGGGCCGCCGTCGCGATGCCGCGCCTTGTCGAGAGCAGATATCGCAGGGTCATCACGAACATGACCGACGCTTTCCCAAGCTCTTCCGTGAGTTTCATGGAAACTCACCCCACCAAGTACCGGAACACCGCGTCGAGGCTGTCGTCGGGGCTCTCGAGCCCATGCACGTCGAGCCGATGGTCCACGACGATCCCGGGCAGCTCCCGGTAGAATACGTCGGGCTGCCGGGTGCGGATGAGCACGGCCTCGGCTGCGGGGAACTCGATGGACACGACGTGGTCGAGGCCCGCGAGGGCCTGCGCGACATCCCTCGGCGTCGACGTCATGAGTCGCACTGCGTGGGGATGCGCGTCAATGAGGCCTCGGATCGCGTGGATATCGCCGGAGGCGATCGCCTTCCCATTGTGTATGAGGACGACGTTTTGCGTGAGGCGCTCGACCTCGTATAAAACGTGCGTCGACACGATCGCGTGACCGCCATCGCGCGCGAATTTGGCGATTGTCTCGAGGATATGGACGCGAGCCATGGGATCCGCACCGGACAGCGGCTCGTCCAGGATGAGAACCTCAGGTTCGTGGGCCAAAGCCTGGGCAAGTTTCGCCCGCTGCCGCATCCCCCGGCTGAACGTCCGAAGTCGACGGTCCTTGGCGTTGGTAAGGCCGACGGTTTCCAACGCCCTGCGCGCGGCCGTGCGGGCCGCGGATGCGCGGATGCCGCCGAGGCGCAGAAGGCTTTCCACGAATTCCTCGCCGGTGAGCCAGCCGTAGAGTTCGTTCGACTCAGGGCAGTATCCGATTCGCCGCTTCAATCGCGCATTGTTCCACGGGTTCTCGCCGAGGAGCCTGAGCTCCCCTTGGTCGATCCGTAGCTGGCCAATGAGGAGCTTGAACAACGTGCTCTTCCCCGCGCCGTTCGGGCCGACGAGGCCCGTGATCCCAGGGCCGAAGGAAGCCGCGAAGGCGTTGAGGCCGAGAACCTCTCCGTACCACTTCGAGACCGTTCGGGCGTCGACGATTTCGTTCATCCCGTGATGACCTCCAAGGCCCGCATCCGCACGTACGTGACAAGAGACGCAAAGACGGTCTCGCCAAGGAGAATGATGAGGGCCGGCGCCCAGTCGATGGGTCCGCCCCCCACGCCGAACGCCCCGCGGGCGACCGCGAGGAAGTCCTCCCAGGGCGAGAGATAGAGGAGTGCCGGCTCGTTGATCGCGGACGCGAGGAGTTGCGCGGGGATCGTGAGGCCAAACGTCACCGCGAAAATCCCCGCCGCGGCGTAGGCCTTCCGGGACGTGAGGCTCGAAAGGAACAGGGCGATTGACGTATAAAAGGCGGTGAGCACAAAGCCGATCCCTAAGGAGAGGCCCAAGGCGTGCAGGGCGATCGACCATGCAAAAAAGCCGAGGAGGGCCGCGACGATCGGTGTGATTGCGAGCGGCAAGATCGCGATCA
Organism: uncultured Methanomassiliicoccales archaeon; assembly: GCA_964407185.1. Classification (GTDB taxonomy): domain Archaea; phylum Thermoplasmatota; class Thermoplasmata; order RBG-16-68-12; family RBG-16-68-12; genus EA-19. The sequence goes on from CAYOUM010000011.1 coordinate 13,753, forward strand.
TTGCGACGAGGGGACCGAGGACCGCCGCCTTTGCCGTGAGGTAGTCCGCCTGTGTGATGGGCCGGCTCAGGTACAAGGTCAGGGCCATCGTCCGCAGGTCGTCCGCGACGAGCCCGGAGCCCACGATTGCGGCCATGAGGGTGACGAAGAACAGGATCGAAAGATTCGAAGCAGGCAGGTAGAAGAACGTGAGGTCGAGAGGTTGCCCCTGCAGGAGGAACGGCGCGAAGAGCACGAAGAAAATGGAGGTCACCGTCGTAATGAGGGTGCCGACTGCGATCGCGAAGATCGATGCGGGGCGCCGGAACTCACGTCGGAGGCCCGCGAACACGATTGCCCGCGTACGGTGGGATCGACCGAGGAGTGGTGTCTCCCGTCGCGTGAATCTCGGGAGGGAGATCGACATTCAGCGGCCCCCCGCGTCGCCATGGCGCACGGTCTCCAGGAACAGTTCTTCGAGGCTCCGGATCTCGACCCCCATGTAGCGGACTTCCGCCGCCATGGCCCGCGCGGCGCGGAACACCTCCGCCTCCACGCCCTCCCGGCGGGCAATGCGGAGCCCCGTGGGCCCGACCTCGACTTCGACATTCGCCTCCCGCAGCGCCCCCGCAACGCGATCACGGTCCCCGCGCACGTCGACCCGGAGGCGATCCCGGGCCCCCGCCAAGAGCCGGCTCAGGTCCCCCGCTGCGATTTGCCGTCCGCCGTCCAGGATGACGACGTGCTTGCAAATCGCCTCGACATCGGGAAGGAGGTGGCTCGAGAGGATCATGTTCCGATCGGATGTGCTCGCGATCGTCGTGAGGAGCCGCAACATCTCCGTCCGTCCGCGCGGGTCGAGCCCCGTCGTGGGCTCGTCGAAGACATACACGGCGGGATCGTGGACCATCGCCTGGGCGAGCTTCACCTTCTGTTTCATCCCCGTTGAGTACTCCGCGATCTTCCGATACCGCTCCTCCTCGACGCCGACGAACTGGAGGACGTCGTGGGCCCTGCTCATCGCCGTGTTGCGGTCGAGGCCGCTCACACGAGCCATGTAAGACACGAGGCCAATCCCTGTCATCTCGGGGATGAGGCAGTCGTGCTCCGGCATGTACCCGACCCGCTCCCGGACGGGGATTCCGTCCGCAATGTCGTGCCCGAGGACGGAGCCCGTGCCCGCCGTGGGCCGGACAAGGCCCAGGAGGAGACGGAGGAGCGTCGTCTTCCCCGCCCCGTTCGGACCCACGAGGCCGATCGCGCCCTCCGGGATCGCGGTGCTGAGGTCGTCGACCGCGCGGATCTCCCCGAACACCTTCGTCAGCCCGCGCGTCTCAATGAGCACGGTCCCCCTCCCTCTGGGGCTGCGAACTCGGACGCTTCTCGACCCCGGTCTCAACATCGCCTCGCGGTTGCCCCGGTGGGCCGGCAGGCGTCGCTCGTTTCCTCCGGCGACGGCGCCAGACCAGGGCCGCGATCGCTACGCCTCCCGCAAGGACGCCGAGTCCCAACGACACGAGGAGCAGGGCATTCCCCGGAGATCCGTACCTGTACGACTGCAGGCGGACCTCCGCGACGGACGTGCCGTTCGCGTACGCCACGCGCTTCACGTAGGATCCGACGTCGTTCGACCAGAACGCGCTCTCGTTCCCGCCGGGAACGCTCGCGAAACCCCCGAGGACGGGGAAGGAGCTGAGGCTTTGGTTCATCCGGTACGCTGCAAAGGTGCCCGCCTCGACCGCGACCGATTCCTGGGAGAGGACTGCGCGGGACCAGTTCGTCGTGACCCGAGTCTCGGCTTCCGACGTGCTCTCCATGCCGAAGGCGATTATGGTCGCGTTTGCCTTGAGGTCCGTCGTCAAGGATGCGGTTGCGCGCTGCCCGACGTCGAATGGGAAGAGCGGCTCCGAGAGGACAGACGTCGTCGCGTTCGTCCGCATCCGCACCTCAATGTGAATGGGAACGATGTACGCGACGTCGATCCGATACGTGGCGGTGTCCCGTGACTCAACGGCGAAGGTTCCTCGGTCCTCCCAAAACTCGACGAGCTGCGAGGTCAGCGTGCCGCTCACCGTGGCCGGTAGCGGAGACGGTCCTCCTGGGACGGTGAACGTGCCGTTGAGGAACGCCGTCGTTCGGGTGGCGACCTCGAAGCCTCGGATTGAGGCCCCGGCGACGGTCCGTTCCGCCGACCCAAGGACCTCGACTTCGACGCGGCCC
>CAYOUM010000012.1:0-4477 GCA_964407185.1 uncultured Methanomassiliicoccales archaeon
GCCTCGAGACCCAGGCCCTCCGGACGGAGCGGGACCAGCTCAAGAAGACGATCACGGACCTCGAGGGCATCCTCGGATCGAAGGAGAGGGTCCTTGAGATCATCAAGACGGACTTGAGCGAGCTCAAGGAGAAATACGGCGACGCCCGCCGCACGGCGATCCAGATGCAGGCCACGGAGATCGAGGTCGAGGACCTCATCAAGGAAGAGGACAACGTCGTGACAATCACGAACACGGGCTACATCAAGCGTTTGTCCGTGGACGCGTACAAAAAGCAGCGGCGCGGAGGGAAGGGCGTCACGGGGATGGACACAAAGGAGGAGGACTTCGTCGTGAATCTGTTCGTCACCTCCACGCACGACTACATCCTGTTCTTCACGTCCCTCGGGAAGGTGTTCAAGCTGAAGGCGTTCAAGGTGCCCCTCGCGGGACGATATGCGAAGGGGAAGCCTGTTGTGAACCTCCTCCCGCGCCTCGAACCGAACGAGAAGATCGAGGCGATGATCCCGACGCCGGACTTCACGGAGGACAGGTACCTCGTCTTCGTCACGAAGAAGGGGCGCATCAAGCGGACGAGCCTCGCATCGTTCCAGAACATCCGCACCTCCGGAATCCGCGCGATCACGCTGAACGAAGGCGATGAGCTGATTGATGCCCAGATTGCATACGGCGATGAGGAAGGGATCCTCGCATCCGCGGGCGGCTACGCCAACCGGTTCCCGCTCTCCCAGGTGCGGCCGATGGGTCGGACCGCTGCGGGAGTGGCGGGGATGCGCGTTCGCACAGGCGATGAGGTCGTCTCCATGGCGATGTCAAAAGACCCGCAGCACGAGCTTCTCACGGTGCTCAGCAGCGGGTTCGGCAAGCGCACTACGCTCGCGGCCTACCGGAAGACCCGTCGAGGCTCGAAAGGCGTGCGGACGACGAACCCGAAGGTTGCGAGGGGGCGTGTCGTGTCCGTCCAGATGGTGACGCCGGAGGAGCACCTCCTTGTGACGACGAAGGCGGGGGTTGTGATCCGCTGCCCGGTCAGCGATATCAGTGTCAAGGGCCGTGCGACACGGGGCGTGCGACTCCAGCGCCTCGAGGGGGGGGACGAGGTCGTGGCGGTTGCACGGCTCATCGAGGAAGAGGAACAGGACCGCGCCCTCGCGTCAGCGCCGGCGACACCGCCGTCGTAGGGTCAAATTACCATCGTTAGGCTAATTAGCCTTCGTTTCCCAACGGCGGTAAAAAACCTATTTGTAACGAACCCGAGTGAGGCCGCATGTGGCCGTGGAGCAGGCGGCACGTGCGGCGACGGGGAGTCCTCTTCCGGACGCCCGCCATCTGGAGTTTGCTGTCGTAGGGACGAACCATCGGCACGCCCCGATCCACGTGCGCGAGCGACTGGCGCGCGACGCATCGGTCCGGCGCTTGATGGCCTCCATCGAGGCCCACGCGAGCGTATCCGCACGGCTTCTACTTTCCACGTGCAACCGAATCGAACTTTGGTTTCTGGGCACCCTCCCCGACCCGCTCGGCTTCCGCCACGAACTCGCATCGTCGCTGGACGTGGCGCCCGAGACGTTCTACATCCATACAGGCAACGCGGCAATCGAACATGCAGTCCGCGTCGCGAGCGGGATGGACTCCATGGCCTGGGGAGAGCCTCAGATTGGAGCGCAGGTGCTCGAGTCTCTGTCCGTCGCGGAGGCGAACGGGTGGACCGGACGAGAGCTCTCCGAGCTTGTCCGGAAGGTCTCCGCGGCGGCAGGGCGCATCCGCCGCGCAGCGCACGTTCCCGTGAACACCGGTTCGACGGGTGACGCGGCGGTAAACCTCATCCAGTCGCGCCTCTCCGCCGGAGTCCCGCGGGTCCTCGTCGTGGGGACGGGCAAGATGGGGCGCCGGGCGGCCCGCCGGCTTGCGTCGTCGGTAGGCCTGACGATTTCCGATCGAAGTCCCGCCAAGGCCGACACGCTCGCGCACGCGCTTGGCGCGGGGTCGCTCCCGCTCTCGGAATCGGTCGATCGGCTCCGCGAGTTCGACGCGGTGATCGTGGCAACGTCCGCGCCCCGCTCGGTCCTCACCGCCGAACGGGTAACGGCCTCCGTCGCGACGCGTGCGACGCCAATCCTTGTCATCGATCTCTCCGTTCCGAGGAACGTGGACCCGGAGGTCAGCCAGGCTCCCGGGGTCGAACTCCTCAACTTGGACGATCTCGAGCCATGGGCGACGCCTCCGGACGGCAACATCCTCGAACACGCGGAGGACGCGATTCGACTTGAGACGGGACGCCTCATCGCATGGCTGCGATCCCGCGCGGCAGACGATACCGTCGCACGGTTGCGGGAGCGCGCGGAGGCGATCCGTCGAGAGGAGCTTTCCGCAGCATCCCGGCGGCTTCCCGATCTCCCTCCCGAGGCGCGCGCGGTTCTCGAGAAGATGACGGAGCGCATTGTGAATCGCCTCCTTCACGACCCGACGCAGGCCATCCGTGCGAAGGCCGCAGAGGGCGCGGCATCCAAGGAGTACGCACGACTCGTTCGCACTCTGTTCGGGTTGGGGGAGGATGCGCAGTGACGGCGACGTTCCGCATCGGAACCCGAGGAAGCCCGCTTGCCATGGCTCAGACAGAGATCGTCGTATCCACGCTCCGGGCCCTCCATCCCAAGATCAGCTTCGGAATCGTCCCGATCCGGACGCACGCCGACGAAAGCAACCCAAAGGACCTCGGGATGGGGTTCGATTTCAAGCGAGCGTTCACGAAGCGGATCGAGGACGCGCTCCTCAACGGACGGATCGACGCCGCCGTGCATAGCCTGAAAGATCTTCCCGCAGAGCTCGGACAGGGTCTCGTGCTCGGCGCCGTGCCGATTCGAACCCAGCCCTGGGATGCGCTCATCTCGCGCAACGGACAGACGCTCGAACGACTCCCGCGGCGAGCGCATGTCGGAACGAGCAGTCTCCGACGGAGGTCGCAGCTCCTTGCGTTCCGGGACACGTTCGTCGTCGAAGAGCTCCGTGGCAACATCGGGACGCGCCTCCGCAAGCTCGATGAGGGCGGCTTCGACGCAATTGTCCTGGCGGCGGCGGGCCTCGAGCGCCTCGGCTTGCAGGACCGAATCACCCAGCTCCTCCCTGTCGACATCATGACGCCCGCGATCGGGCAGGGGGCGCTCGCCGTAGAAGTCCGCGGGGACGACGGAGATGCGCTTGCTGTCGTCGAGGTGATTGACGACCCGAAGACCCGCGCCGAAACGGACGCGGAACGCGGCGTCGCCCGGGCCCTCGGCGGTGGGTGCAACGTCCCGATGGGCGCCTTCGCCCTCGCCACCGGAGGGACGATTCTCCTTCATGCGATGATCGGCTCCCCGGACGGACGCTTCGTCGTCCGGGCCGAGGAGACGGGCCCGTCGCCCGCGGAGGTCGCGGACCGCGTCGCACGGCAGCTGAGAGCCGCGGGAGGCGAGAGGCTGCTCCTGGAGCGTGAGGTTCCGTGAACCGGGTCGCGGTCACCCGCAGCCTCACCGTCCTCGTTGCGACACCCGAGGACCGCGCCTCGGACCTCGGGGCGAGGCTTCGCGCCCTCGGCCTCCACGCGATCGAGATGCCCACGGTCCGGATCCGGCCACCCGTGGATCTCCGGCCGCTGGATCGCGCCCTGCAGGCGAAAATCCCGTACGATTGGGTGATCTTTACAAGTGCCCGCGCCGTCGAGGCCGTACGAACGCGGGCCGCGGCGCTTGGAGTGGAGGCCCGCAACATTGCGCACCGGGCGGCGGCTGTCGGACCCGCCACCGCGAAGGCGGTGAGAGCCCTCGGCCTGCCCGTCAACTTCGTGCCGAATCGATATCTGACGGACGCGATCCCAGAAGGCCTTGGAGACCTTCGCCGCCGACGCGTCCTCCTGCCACGGTCGAACCTCGCGCGTCGTTCGCTTGTCAAAGCGCTTCAGCGAACGGGCGCGGACGTGACCGAGGTCACGGCGTACCGGCTTGCGGCCGCTCCACCTGCGGCGACGTTCGACATCTCAGCGGTCGACGTCGTCGCGTTCACGAGTGCGTCGTCGGCCCGTTTCCTTGTGTCGAACCTCGGCGCCGAGCCATCGCGCGCGCTGATGGAGCGCGCCGTCGCCGCCTGCATCGGGCCCGTCACCGAGGCCGCCGCCCGCGAACTCGGATTCGGCGTCCGCGTCGTCGCGAAAGAGCACACGGTCGACGGACTAATCGATGCGATCCTCCGGGAGGCGAACGTCCATGAGTAGGCCCGTCCCCACGCCCCGCGTACGGTTACGGAGGTTGCGGCGTTCTCCGGCCATGCGGTCGCTCGTCCGCGAAACGGAGATCGGCCCCGACCGCCTCGTCCTGCCAATTTTTCTTCGAGAGGATGATTCGATTCCCGCGGAGATCGCCTCGATGCCGGATGTCCACCGGTACACGATCGAGGAGCTGCGGGACCGGACGGCCACCCGCCTGTGTCCCTGGTGCAGCCA
>CAYOUM010000012.1:4487-15807 GCA_964407185.1 uncultured Methanomassiliicoccales archaeon
TCGGCCTCGCAGGCGTAATCCTGTTCGGGATTCCGCGAAAGAAGGCCGAGGACGGGCGCGGTGCCTGGGACCCGTCTGGCGTCGTGCCCCGCGGACTCGAGGCCCTCAAAGATGTCGCTCCCGAGCTCCTCGCAATCGCGGACGTCTGCATGTGCGAATACACGACCCATGGCCACTGCGGCATCCTCCGCGGAGAGACGGTGGATAACGATCTCACCCTCGGCTCCCTCGCCCGAGCCGCCGTCGCCTACGCGGACGCCGGAGCCCACGTCGTCGCCCCGAGTGCGATGATGGACGGTCAGGTCGCCGCTTTGCGGACCGCTCTCGACGATGCTGGGCGGGAGGATGTCGCTATCCTCGCCTATGCTGCGAAATACGCCTCTGCATTCTACGGTCCGTTCCGCGAGGCCGCGGGCTCCACTCCTCGCTTTGGCGATCGGCGTGGCTATCAGATGGACCCGCCGAACGTGCGGGAGGCGTTGCGGGAAATCGCGCTCGACCTCGAGGAGGGCGCGGACATCGTCATGGTCAAGCCGGCCCTCCCATACCTCGATGTGATCCGCGCCGCGCGGGAGCGGTTCGACGCTCCCCTCGCCGCATTCAGTGTGAGCGGCGAGTTTGCGATGGTGAAGGCGGCGGCCGATAAGGGATGGCTCGACGAGCAATCGATCGTTCGCGAGCTGGTCACGGCGATTCGGCGCGCGGGCGCGGACTTCATTCTCACGTATTTCGCGGAGGAGATAGCGCAATGGGCGCGACACGAGAGGTAGGCCAGGCAGCGAGCGCCGCGGTAGAGGCCCAGGTCTCGGGGCAAGACAAGGGGACGCGGGAGTTCCTGAAGTACACGTTTTACAAGGTCCGACCGGAGTGGCGGACCCTCCCACGGGACATCCGCGACGCTCACAAGGCGGAGTTCGCGTCCCTCCTCCGCGACCTTGCGGTTGAGACGACCTTGCGGACGTACTCGCTCGCCGGCATCCGCGGCGACGCCGACTTCATGGCGTGGGTCATCGCGGACCATCTGGAGACGCTCCCGTCAATCGCGACACGCATCTCGTCCACGGGCCTCGGGAAGTATCTTGACATTCCGTACTCGTACCTCGCGATGCGGCGGAAGTCAATCTACCTCGCCGGCCACAACCACGCGGGCCAGGATGGTGCGGGGACACCTCGCCCGCCCGTCGGCTCGAAGTACCTCTTCGTCTACCCGTTCACGAAGAAGCGGGAGTGGTACTCCCTACCGTTCGAGGAGCGGCAGCGGATGATGCGGGAGCACTTCCGCACTGGCCACCGGTATCCGGGCGTGACGATCCACACGGGCTACTCGTTCGGCCTCGACGACCAAGAGTTCATGCTCGCGTTCGAGGCGGACCGGCCGGGAGAGTTCCTCGACCTCGTGACGGAGCTTAGGTCGAGCGAGGCGAGCCGGTACACGGAGCGGGAGACGCCGATCTTCACGTGCATCGCGATGGAACCGAAGGCGATGCTCGCCGCGCTGGGGGACTGAGCCGATGGCCGTGGCCCGGGCCCCTCCGCAGCTACGCAGCGGTAGGTCCGCGCGCGCGTTCGCCCGTGCGCAGCGAATCTTGGTGGGCGGCGTCGACTCACCGGTCCGCGCGTTCCGGGATGTCGGCGGGACGCCGCTGTTCATCGCCCGCGGCCGAGGGCCGTGGATCGAGGACATCGACGGGAACCGGTTCGTCGACTACGTGATGTCGTGGGGCGCGCTGATCCTGGGCCACGCCCCGCCGGAGGTCGTCGCGGTCGTCCAGGGGGCCGCGGAGCGGGGGACGAGCTTCGGCGCGGCCACGGAGGCCGAGGTCGAGCTCGGGGAGGCGATCCGCCGCGCCATGCCTTCTGTCGAGCGCATCCGGTTCGTGAGCTCCGGCACCGAGGCGACGATGTCTGCGATCCGCGCAGCGCGCGGGTTCACGAAGCGTACGAAACTCGTCAAGTTCGAGGGTTGCTACCACGGCCATGCCGACGGCCTCCTCGTCCGGGCGGGCTCGGGCATGGCGGCCGCCGGTCTGCCGAAATCTGCGGGCGTTCCCGGATCCATTGCGCGGTCGACGATCGTTGCACGCTACAACGACCTGGACGACGTCGTCCGAGCCTTCGAGCGCCATGGCAAGGACGTCGCGGCCGTCATCGTCGAGCCCGTCGCGGGCAACATGGGCGTCGTCCCGCCCGCAAAGGGGTTCCTCGAAGGCTTGCGCGCGCTCACGCGGGACCACGGGAGCCTCCTGATCTTCGACGAGGTGATCACAGGCTTCCGCGTCGGACGCGGCGGGGCCCAACGCCGGTACGGCGTTACCCCCGACCTCACGTGCCTCGGCAAGGTGATCGGCGGCGGCCTCCCCGCCGCGGCCTACGGCGGGCGCGAGGACGTCATGTCCGTCGTCGCACCGCTCGGACCCGTCTACCAGGCGGGCACCCTCGCGGGCAACCCGTTGGCCATGGCCGCGGGCCTCGCGACGCTGCGCCAGCTCCGTGAGTCCACGTACGCACGGCTCGAGGGAACGTCGCGGCGATTCGAGGCGGGAATCCGCCGCGCGGCGACTGCGGCCGGCGTCGTCGTGGAGACGAACCGCGTTGGCTCCATGGTCGGCCTGTTCTTCCACGAGGGCCCGGTCACGAACTACGCCGACGTGCAGGCGTCGAAGCGCGAGGCGTACGTCCGGCTCTTCTGGTCCCTCCTTCGACGCGGCGTGTACGTAGCGCCCGCCGCGTTCGAGTCGATCTTCCCCTCCACCGCGCACGACTCCGCGGCCCTGGACCTCACGCAGCGGGCCATGGACGAGGCGTTCAGTGAACGGGGGCCGTGAGGAGCGTGGTTTCGTCGAACCTATCCTTCCCGGCGACCGTCCACGCCGAGGCACCCGTCGTCGTCTACTGGGAGGCGACCCAAGCGTGCGATCTCGCGTGCCGCCACTGCCGGGCCGAGGCGATCCCCGAGCCGCCCCCGGGCGAGCTAACGTCGGAGGAAGCGCACGCGCTCCTGCGCGAAATCGCCGCGTTCCGGCGGTCGATGCTCGTCATCACGGGCGGCGACCCCATGAAGCGACCGGACCTGGTCGACCTAGTCGCCGAGGCCACGGGGCTCGGCCTGCGGGTCGCGCTAACGCCGAGCGGCACGAACCGATTGACGCCCGCGGCGATCGAGGCGATGAGGGCCGCCGGGCTGGACGCGATCGCCCTGAGCTTCGACGGTTCATCCGCGACGCGGCACGATGCGTTTCGCCGGGTGCCCGGCTGCTTTGACCGGACGCGTGCGGCCGCCATGTGGGTCCGGAACGCGGGCCTGCCCCTCCAGGTCAACACGACGGTCACCGCGGAGACCGCGGGGGATCTCCCCGTGGTGCACGACCTCGTGGCGGCGCTCGGCGGCGCTCGCTGGAGCCTGTTCTTCCTCGTCCCCGTCGGTCGGGGGCGGCTCCTCCAGGAGGTCTCGCCCACCGCATCGGAGCACCTGTGCCGGTGGCTGTTCCAGCGCTCCCGTTCGGCCCCATTCGATGTCAAGACTACGGAGGCGCCGCACTACCGTCGCGTCGTCGTCGAACAGCTCCGCCGGATGGGCATGAGCGACCGGGACATCCAAGGCGCGTCCTTCGCCCGCTCGTTCGGGGTCCGCGATGGGAACGGGGTGGTGTTCGTGTCCTCCACGGGGGAAATCTACCCGAGCGGCTTCCTGCCGCTCTCTGCGGGCAACGTGCGACGGGACCGCCTGGTCGACGTCTACCGGGAATCTCCCCTCCTCCGCGGCCTGCGGGACATCGGGAAGCTCACGGGGAAGTGCGGTCGCTGCCCGTACCGCGGCATCTGTGGCGGGTCGCGCGCCCGGGCCTGGGCGAGGACCGGCGACCCCTTCGCATCCGACCCTCTGTGTCCCTACGTGCCATCGGAGGCGAGTTGACGTGGACCCGGTGGAGCAGGCCGTCGTCTTCGTCCACATCGTCGCCGCGGTCGTATGGATCGGCGGGATGATCTTCCTTGTAACCGTCGGCCCGGCCCTCCGGAAACTGTACGAACCCTCGTCGGCACCGCTGTTCCGGACGATGGCACTTCGGTTCCGGAATATCAGCTGGGTCGCCGTCGTCGCGCTAATCGGAACGGGGATCGCGAACCTCGCGCTGCTGGGCGCGTTCCGAGACCTCCGAGGGTTCTTCGCGGCGAACCCGCTGCTCGCCGGGAAGATTGCGGTCGTGGCGCTGATGGTCGCCGTGAAGGGGGTGCACGATTTCATCGTCGGGCCGCGGGCGTCCTCGGCACGGGACGCGAATCCGGCCACCGCGAATCGGCTCCCGGTTTGGAGGGCCGCCATGGCCTTGGGGCGGCTCAATCTCGCCCTTGGACTCCTCGTTCTCTACCTCTCAGTGGGGATCGCGCATGCGGTCGGGACGTGATACGTTGAGGAGGGATCGGTTCCTGCGGGCGTGCTGGCGCGAGCCCTTGGACGCCACGCCGGTGTGGTTCATGCGCCAGGCCGGGCGGTACCTCCCGGGATACCGGAAGATCCGCAAGGACCATACCGTCCTCGAGATCTGCAAGACGCCCTCCCTCGCAGCCCGGGTCACCGTCGAGGCCGTCCGCACCCTCGGAGTGGACGCCGCGATCCTGTTCGCGGACATCGTGCTCCCCCTCGAGGCGATGGGGGTCCGGCTCACGATCGTCGACGATGTGGGGCCTGTCATCGAGTCCCCGATTCGCTCGCCGGACGAGGTCGACCGCCTGAAACCGCTCGACCTCGGCTCGATGTCGTTCCTCTCGGAGACGATCCGCACGTTGCGGGAAAAGCTCAACGGCCTCCCCCTGATTGGGTTCAGCGCGGCGCCCTTCACGCTCGCGAGCTACCTCATCGAGGGAAAGCCGTCGCGGGACTTCGCGAGGACGAAGGAATTCCTGTGGCGGGAACCGGGCGCGTGGCACGACCTGATGCACCGCCTTTCCGCGGCGATGGCGTCCTACCTGAGATTCCAGGTCGAGGCGGGCGCCGACGCGATTCAGGTGTTCGACTCCTGGGTCGGCTGCCTCGGGCCGCGGGATTATCGCCTCCAGGTCATGCCTCACGTGAGAGAAATCTTTGACGACCTGCGGGACCTCGACGTGCCGAAAATCCACTTCGGCACGGACACCGCGACGCTCCTCCCTCTCATGCGGGAAGCGGGTGGGGACATCATCTCCGTGGACTGGCGAATCCCGATCGACGAGGCGTGGGACCGCGTCGGTCACGATGTCGCGATTCAGGGGAACCTCGACCCCGCGGTGCTCCTCGCAGGACCTTCAGAGATCGAGGCGCAGGCGCGGGACATTCTCGAACGGATCGATGGCCGGCCCGGCCACGTGTTCAACCTCGGGCACGGAATCCTGCCGGGGACGCCGGTGGAGCACGCACGGCTGCTCGTGAAGCGGGTCCATGAATGGACGTCTCGGGGGGGTGGGCCATGAAGTCGCCCGCCGTCCTCCTCATGGCCTATGGGAGCCCGGCGCGCCCCGAGGACAGCGAATCAGACCGCACGCACAGCCGAGGCGGCGACTGCCCATCGCCGGAGGCGACTGCGGACCTGAGGCGCCGGTACGACGCAATCGGGGGCCGATCACCGCTCTTGGAGATCACACGCAGCCAGGCAGCCGAATTGCAGCACGCGCTCGAAGGTGCGGGCATCCGGGCCCCGGTGTTCGTGGGAATGAAACATTGGCATCCCTTCATCCGCGACGTCGTGACGGACATCGTCGCGAAGGGCTTCGAGCAGATTATCGGAATCGCGCTCGCGCCCCACTATTCCCGAATCAGCATCGAGGGCTACGAGGCGGCGACTCACGAGGGCCTCCGCGCCTGCGGAGGCTCCACGGAGCTTGTCATGGTCCGCGATTGGCACCTCGAGCCCGGACTCATTCGCACATGGGTAGATGCGATCGGCGCGATTCAGCGAGCGCGCCCCGAGTTCGGGGAGGACGGCGCTCGGATCCTCTTCAGCGCGCACAGCCTTCCGAAGCGGATCCTCGACGAGGGCGACCCGTATCCGCAGCAGCTGAAGGAAACGTGCACGGCGATCGCGGAGAAGCTGGGGACGGACCGATGGGCGTTCGCGTGGCAGAGCGCGGGGTCGCGTGGCACGTGGCTCGGACCGTCCGTGCTCGAGACCCTTGATGAGCTGGCCGTCCACGGCGTTAAGGCCGTCCTCTCAGCGCCGATCGGGTTCACGTCAGACCATCTCGAAATCCTCTACGACCTCGACATCGAAGCCGGGAGGCATGCGATCGATCTCGGGATCCAATGGGCACGTGCCCCGCTGCCTAACGCGTCCCCCATGTTCATAGACACGCTCGTCTCGCTCGTGCAACGCGCGAGTCGGGACCACACCTAGCAGTTGGGCGGTCCTGGGGGGTGTCGCATCCGGACGGTCCCCTCCGTGTGAAACCATCGACGATTTCTTGGCAAAGGCTTTATTGAAAGCCCACGATACCCGGGACGCGGGGGACGAGCGGCCCGGTGCAAGACTTATCTTGAGGGGACGAACCCTTCCGCCGCGCCGAGGAGGGGCGTGTCCAAGTACCCGAGGCCCCGGAGGGGGAGGAGGTGAAACAATCTGAGTGTAGAGGAAAACCTGCGAGTGATCGACCATGCACTCGAAGCGTTCAACGCCCAGGACTGGGACCGGTTCCTCCGGCTTCATGCGGAGTCCGTTATTGATTGGGAGCCGTCTTTACCGGAGCCCCTTAAGGGTCGAGAGGCCATCCGGCAGTTCTTGCAGGGCTTTGTCACCGCCTTCCCGGACCTTCATGCACGCAAGGAACGAAGCTTCGGACAGGACGACTGGGTGTGCGCGGAGTTCACGATCACCGGGACCCACAAGGGGCCCATGCCGGGTCCCGGCGGACAGATGATTCCAGCCACGGACAAACCCGTCCGGATCCAGGAGGCGATCGTGTTCAAGCTGGAAGGCGGGGAAATCACCGAAGTGCACGAGTACTACGACCTGTACGGCATGATGGTACAGCTCGGTCTCACGTCCTAGGACTCGACCCGCGCTTCAAGGTGGTCTCGTGCTCGCATGATGGACCTCATTTGTTCCCTGTGGCGGGCTCAGGTAGTGTGCGTGCCACCTCATCCCAAATGGCCAATAAAGCCGGCGCGGTAGAGTCTTCCATGCTCGCGTGCCGTCCGCTAAGGGCCCAGCCAAATCGTCATCCTGTCGAAGAGAAGCCCCAGAAGGAATCCTGCGGCGATGAGCGTCGCCCCAACGAGCATCCAGGCGGCCCTCTCGGCGGCGTCGGTCGCGGTTCTGTGGAGCGCGGCTTGAAGTCCGTTTCCCTCGCGCCCCATCGCATACACATGGGCGGGGTCGTCTCCACCAACGGTGAGCGCGCCTGACACGGCGTTCATCGGTCGACGCGGGAACTGGACGCCAATTCAAGAGGGCATTGGTCCCAGAATCACCCGGGAGAACGACGTCTACGTCCGGGTGCGTCCCGCGTGACCGATCGATGAACACGCCACGAATCACAGGGCCATGATCATGCCCGCCATCGACTTGATCGCTCGGCGGGCGTCGTCCAGCCGGATGTGCTCGTTCGGCGCGTGGGCTCGGCTTCCCGTATAGCCGACCCCAGGTGGATGGGGCGCCGGCGTACCCATGCGGGTGAAGTACCACGTCGTCGAAGAACCCGCGGACCACGGGAACACATTCGGCTCGGCCCCGTACACCTCGCGGGTCGCCGCGAGGATCGCCTGCGGGAGGCGCTCCTGGATCGAGGATGATGCAGGCTCGAACACCGAGTGCTTGTCGACCTTCACGTCGCCGAATCCCTTGCCTTGGAGAAAAGCGACGAGTTTGTCGAAGATCGCGTTGGGCCTCTGGCCGGGCAACAGGCGGAAGTCGAGCTTCACGTGCGCAACGGCCGGATTCACGGTCTTGTGCCCTTCCCCCGTGTACCCGCTCCAAATCCCGTCGATCGTGCACGTCGTCCCGTACATGTGCCGCTTCAGCCGCTGATACCTCGTCCTCCCGCCCATCACATCACGGACCCCGTAGGTGTCCTTGTACACGAGGGGGTCGTACGTGTTCCTCCGCAGATATCGAAGGATCTCCGGGTCCGGCGGGGGGACCCCATCCATGAACCCTGGGAGGAGAATTTTCCCGCCCTCGTTCCGGAGGGTCCGGAGGGCCGCGATCAAGCGCCACGCCGCGTTCGGAATCACCGTCGCGAGGGAGGAGTGCTGGTCGACGTCCGCCGTCCGGCATTCCATCTCGACGGAGAGAATGCCCTTGGAGCCGAGGCTCATCGAAGGTCGCCCGTCGATCGTGTGGGTCGCCGCCTCGATCGTCGCGCCGAGACCCTTGAACAGCTCCGGATTTGCGTCCGCGAAGGGGAGCATGTGCGGGCTTCCCATCTCCTCCTCGCCGTCGATGAGGAACCGCACGTTCACGGGGAGCGCGCCATGGACGTCCCGGATTGCCTCGACCGCGAAGGCCTCGGCGACCGCGTTTCCCTTCGTGTCCTCGACCCCACGGGCGTACAGCTTTCCGTCTCGCAAGACGGGATCGAATGGGTCCGACTTCCACTCGCCGAGGGGGTCGACCGGCTGGACGTCGTAGTGATTGTACAGGATGACCCAGGGGAGGTTCGGGTCCGCCTCGATTTCGCCGACGGCGACCGGCGGGCCACCCTCCTCCGGAAGAAGTCGCACCTTCGCGCCGTGGGACTCGAGAATCCTTCGGGTCGCGTCTGCTCCTTCTTGGAACTTCGCGCCGTGTGCGGAAACCGTTCCGATGCGGGCGTACTCGGTGAGTTCGCGGACGAAGTCGTCGAATCGGGAATCAAGAACGGAGTACACCTTTTGACGGTCGGCGGGATCGATCATGAAAGAAGCGAATGCCCGCGATGGCATGAAGGTTCCATCTCCCCAAGGTCTATCGCCCCACAATCCATCCTGGAACGCAATGGGTTCGATCCAGCTTCTCGCCTTAATTCCGGACTCGACGCGGAAACGAAAGGGTTCCGGGCAAGGGGCGGGAGGACCTTCCGTCCGAGATTTCCTGCCGAGGGAGGCCGCGAAGCGGCTCGTGGACCTCCGGGAGAAGGTTGCGGCCTCCGCGAAGCTCCCGCCGGCCGCGGACATAGACCCCGCGGAAAAGGGTCGCGTCGAGCTGTCGCCCGCCTATCTGCGGTTCGATGGCAACATGTACCGCCGGATCCCGCGAGATGCGTGGGAGGGGCGAACGGAAGGCGTCGAGGTCGCGGTCGTGTCGGCCCTTTATGGTCTCGTCCTCTCTCGAGAGCCCATCCGCGCCTACGGTTTCTCGATGGCGGAGAACCTGCCCGGGCTCGGACCTGTCCATGGCTGGTGGCGGGAAAACGGGCTTCCCTCTCTCCTCGCGGCGCTGATCAAGTCCGCGAGTCCGAAACGCGTCGTCGATCTCCTTTCGATCGAGTACAGGAAGGCGGTACAGGGGTACCGCGACTCCTTGCAGGTGGCCGTCCAGACGATCGATTTCCCCGGTCTTGGTCGCGCCTCTCAGCCTCGACGAGGTGAAGTCGTCGCTGCCCTTCTGGAAGGGAAGTCTTAGAACCGAGCCATGAGGGAGGCGAAGTACTTCGCGCCCTTTCGAAAGTCCTCGATGCGGATGTGCTCGTTCGGAGCGTGGTATCCGCTCGCCTCATAGCTTACGCCGGGCCCGCTCACCGACGGGACGCCGACAACCTCGTTGAAGAACCCGTTCGCGGAGGCTCCAAGGCTCCAAGGCCACACGTCCGGTGGACGGCCGTACACGTCGGAGGCCCCTGCGATGCAAGCCTGCGCAATCCGAGTGTTGTACGGTGTTGCGCTCGCCTCGAGCGCGTCGTGGTACACAACTTCGACGTCCCCGAAACCGTTAGCCCTCAGGTGGCGCCTGAGTTTCCTGAGTTGGTCTGCGGTCTTCATCCCCGGGAGCACGCGGAAGTCGAGCCTCACGCTTGCGGTTGCCGGGTTCACTGTCTTCGTCCCGGGACCCTGGTAGCCCGACTTGAAGCCGCAGATTGTGCACGTCGGCGAGAAAATCGCATGTTGAAGGAGAGCGGTCCCGGACTTTCGGACGAGGGGGGCCTTTACGCCCCACGCCCTCAGTAACTCCTTTTCGCGAAACTCCGCCTTGCGAAGGTATCGAAGGTGCTCCCCGCTCGGCTTCATCGCGGTCTTCGTCCAGCCCGGAATCAGAACCCTTCCATGCGGTTCCCGCAGCGTATTCAACGCAGCAATGAGTCGCCACGCGGGGTTCGGGGCGATCGGGGCCCACATGCTATGCTGGTCGACCGCCGCCGTGCGGGACACGAGCTCGACATACAAGGTGCCCTTGCACCCAAACTCAATTTTCGGGACGCCTCGCATGGAGTGCTCCCCGCCCTCGATTGTCGCTCCGTCGGCGCGAAGAACCTCGCGGTTGGCCTCCACGAACGCTCGGAAGTGGGGACTGCCGACCTCCTCCTCGCCTTCGATCACGAATTTGATGTTGCACGGAAGCCGCCCGTCGGCTTCGAGGAAAGCGCGGACCGCGGCCAGTTGCGCGACGACATTCCCCTTCGTGTCCCCACTCCCCCGCGCGAATAGCTTTCCATCTTTCACGACGGGATCGAACGGATCCGACTTCCACTCGTCCAGGGGATCGACGGGTTGGACGTCATAGTGGTTGTACATCAGGAGCGTCGGCCGGTCGTTCCCGCCGGTCAGCTCGCCGAACACGACGGGCGGGCCGCCGTCGAGAGGAACCTCCCGCGCGTCGACTCCGGCCTCGGCCAGCATCTTGCGGGCAAACGCCGCCGCCTCTGGCTGCGACCTCTTCTCCGCAGAAACGCTCGGGATCCGACAGAAATCCGAAAGGAGTTCAAGGGATTCCTCCAACTTCGCGTCCACACGATCGAACACATCGTGCAAGGTCATCGAAAATCGCCGGTCGGCGCGAGGGGACCGCGGCGGAAAGGGTTTGCGGCCTACACGACGCTGCGGGCCCTCTCGAGGTTGTCCACGCCGATCGCCATCTGGACGCGGCCCCCACCGGAGCTGAGTGTCACCACGCTCGTAATGTTCACCCCTGCGCCGCCGAGCCGCTTCGCAAGTTCTCCGAGCCGCCCGGGTCGGTCCTCGAGCTGGACGGTGAGAACCGTTCGCTCGACGAACTCGTATCCTGCGGCTCTCAGGGCTTCTCGGGTCTTCATCGCCTCGGTGATGAGGAGACTCACGTAGCCGGTCCCCCCGCCCGTCGCTGCCGAGATCGCCTCAATGTTGACGCCCTTGTCGCCGAGGGCGGCGGCGAGCTTCCCGAGTTCGCCGGGCCGGTCTGTA
>CAYOUM010000013.1:0-6059 GCA_964407185.1 uncultured Methanomassiliicoccales archaeon
ACGTGGGGATAGCTGGCGGTTCCGGGTTCGAGTCCCGGCCGGGGCGTCCCCTTGGGCCCGCCTCACGCGACTTCCAATTTCCCGAGAGGCTTGCGTGCCGCGGTCCGGGGATCTCTCTTGCGGGACACGATGCGCTGCACCTCGCGCTCGAACTCCTTGCCAGCGGACGCTCCCGTATACGTTTCGGCGAGCAGCCGTCGCATCGATTCCAAGAGCTCTTTCCGCGCGCGGTCCGCCTCCCGCTGTTCCCATAGCGTTCCGGACTTCAGGTGAACGAAGTGCTTCCCGATCGCGTCCGCGAGTTCCTGAACGCCTTTGCCCTGGAGCGCGGAGGTCCTCAGGACCGGGGCCCGCCATCCCGCTTTCTCTTCAATGATGAACTTGAGGTTCGACGCCATCACGTCGGCCCCGCCGAGGTCGACCTTGTTCACGACGTAAACGTCCCCGATCTCAAGGATTCCGGCCTTCAGGACCTGCACGGCATCCCCAGATTCGGGCATTTGAACCACGACGGTGGTGTGCGCTCGGCTCGCGATCTCAACCTCGGATTGCCCCGCGCCGACGGTCTCGACGAACACGATGTCCATCCCCATCGCATCGAGGACCTTGACCGCGTCGAACGTCGCGAGTGCGAGGCCTCCGGGATGGCCGCGGGTCGCCATGGACCGGATAAACACACCGGGGTCAACCCCTGTGTCCGCCATCCGAATCCGGTCCCCGAGGACTGCGCCGCCCGTGAACGGCGATGAGGGGTCGACCGCGACAACACCAACCGTCTTGCCTCTGTCTCGGAACTCTCGAACAAGGCGATTGATAAGGGCGCTCTTGCCGACCCCGGGTGGCCCGGTGAAGCCGACGACGTGCGACTTGCCCGTCATTGGATAAATTGCGGCAAGCGCCTCCGAGGCACCCACATCGTCGTCCTCGATCATCGAGATCAGCTTCGCCGCGGCGCGTTTGTCGCCCCTAAGGAGCTGCTCGACGAGCTTCACTTGACACCCCGGACCACCGGGCCGGGACATAGCCTTTCCCCCGCGGACTCACTTCGCGGCATCATGGAAGAATGCCACGATCTCGGAAAGCGGCGTTCCGGGTCCGAAGACCGCCTTGATTCCCGCCTTCTTCAACCTGGGAACGTCCTCGTCCGGAATGATCCCCCCGCCCGCGACGACGATGTCGCTCGCGCGCCGCCTTCGGAGAAGCCGTACAACTTCCGGGAACAGCGTCATGTGCGCTCCGCTCAGACACGACAGGCCGATCGCGTCGACGTCCTCCTGGATGGCGGCCTCAACAATGTCCTCCGGCGATTGGCGGAGGCCCGTGTAGATCACTTCCATCCCGGCGTCCCGGAGCGCACGAGCCACGATCTTCGCCCCGCGGTCGTGGCCATCGAGGCCCGGTTTTGCGATTAAGACGCGGATCTTCTTTGCCATCGTGCCGCCTCTCAGTACAGGAGGGGCTCCTCCCAGACCCCGAAGACCTCCCGCATCGCGTCGCAGATCTCTCCGAGGGTTGCATGGGCGCGGACCGCGTCGAGAAGATACGGGACTGTGTTCTCATCGCCCTCGCATGCCTTCGTCAGGCTCGCGATCGCCTTCGCGTGCCTCCTCGGGTCCCGTTCCTTCCGCACGTTCCGAAGTCGTCGGAGCTGCCGCGCGAGCGCCTCGTTCGTGACCCGCAACGCCTCGACAACGGCGGGTTCCTCGACAACGAAATCGTTTACGCCCACGATGACTCGGTCCTTGTCTTCGATCTCCTTCTGATACCGGTATGCGGAGTTCGCGATTTCTTGTTGGAAGAATCCTTTCCGGATCGCGGGGATCACGCCGCCCAACGCCCCGATCCGGTCGAAGTACTTGTACGCCCCGTCCTCCATCTCGTCCGTAAGGGTTTCGACGCAGTACGATCCGCCGAGTGGGTCGACCGTGTTCGCGACCCCGCTTTCATACGCGAGAATCTGCTGCGTCCGCAGAGCGATGCGGACCGCCTTCTCGGCTGGTACTTGGTGGGCCTCATCGTAGGAATTCGTGTGAAGGGACTGCGTCCCGCCAAGGACTGCCGCGAGCGCTTGGATCGCGGTCCGGACGATGTTCACCTCCGGCTGCTGCGCCGTGAGCGAGACGCCTGCGGTTTGCGCGTGGAACCGCAGCAGCCAGGACCTTGGGTTTCTCGCTCCAAACGTCTCCTTCATTTCCCGGGCCCAAATCCGTCGCGCTGCCCGGTACTTCGCGATTTCCTCGAACAAGTCGTTGTGCGCGTTGAAGAAGAAACTCAGGCGCGGCGCAAACTCGTCGATTTTCAGGCCGCGATCGATGCCCCATCGGGCGTATTCTAGCCCATTTGCGAGCGTGAAGGCCAGTTCCTGCAAGGCGGTCGCGCCCGCCTCGCGGATGTGGTATCCGCTGATTGAGATCGTGTTCCACTGCGGAACGTGCTTCGAACCGAATTCGAAGGTGTCGACGACCAGCCGCATCGAGGGCTCCGGCGGGAAGATCCACTCCTTCTGCGCCTGGTACTCCTTCAGGATGTCGTTCTGGATCGTGCCACGCAACTTCGTCCACGGAACCTCGCGTTCCTCCGCCATCGCAAGGTACATCGCCCACAGCACGGCCGCGGGCGAGTTGATTGTCATCGAGGTCGACACGCTCGCGACATCGATTCCCTCGAAGAGGGTCTCCATGTCCCAGAGCGAGGACACCGCCACCCCGCAGGTGCCGAACTCTCCCTTCGCCTCCGGTGCGTCCGTATCGTAGCCGTACAGAGTCGGCATGTCGAACGCGACGCTGAGTCCGGTCTCGCCGTGTTCGATGAGATACTTGAAGCGCCGGTTCGTATCCTCCGCGTCGCCGTACCCGGCAAACATTCGCATCGTCCATAGACGGCCGCGATACATCGTCGGATGGATGCCCCGGGTGTACGGGTACTCCCCCGGCATCCCGAGACGCTCTTCGTACGACTTCGTGCCAAGGTCGAGCGGAGTGTAGAGGGGCCTCACGGGGACACTCGAGGTCGTGACGAACCCTTTCCGCGATTCCGGTTGCTTCCTCAAGGAACCCCGGAGCGTCGTCTCCTCCCAGTCGCGGAGTCGCTTTTCGATCCTCTGCAACTCTCCGGGATGGACCACGGCAACCCCGACCCCAGTGACGCGAATGAAAGCGAGAGTCCACTTGAAGCTTACGCGGTGCTACGCTTCGGCGACGGCAATGTTCCGGGCGAGGCCCATGAAGGCCTCCTCGACGTTCTCGCCGGTTTTCGCGGATGTCGTCCAGATTTCGACTCCGTGGCTGCCGAGGACTTTCTCGATGTCTTCGTCGTCCACCTCGAACCGGTCGCTCAAGTCGAGCTTGTTGGCCAGGACGACCACGGGGATTGGGCCGACGGTCTCCCGCACGCCGTCGATCCAGTCCGTGAGTCCTTCAAGGCTCTCCCTTCGCGTGAGGTCGAACACCGCGAGGATTCCGCGAGCGCCGCTGAAGTACGCGTCCTTGAAGAGCTGCATGAAGGTCCGCTTGCCCATGATGTCTAGGATGATCATGTCGACCTGGACTGGTCGTTCGGCGGGCCCGCCTAGGGTCACCGATTTCTTGGAGACCACGGCCCCAAGGGTGCGGATGTATACCTCGTCAAAGAGACCGGTCACGAACTTGCGAATCAACGAGGTCTTCCCCACAGCCTCATCGCCGACCAAGCAGATCTTCAGCTTGAGTACCTTCGGCTCCATCGCGGGCTAGCCCCAGGGGGGTCTCGCTCGTGCGAACGGCCTTTCCGGCTTCAACCTTGCGCGCACAGTTGCGTCGCGAATAATCACGGAGTCGATGCCGGACCGGTTGCTATCCTCCCGACGGCGAGAATCCCTTGATGTCCGTGATCGCGCCGACGCGGCTGCCGCGATCTTTCACGACGGGCCGGACGAAGAGGCCCGTCCTTGCGCGTCTTGGGTCCACGAGAAGCCGATGCACGAAACCGCCCTCGAAACCACGGAAGCGGATGAGCGCCCACACCTCGGGTTCGCGGAGACGCGCGCCGTCTGGCCCCACGGACACAAGGGTCAGGGCCTCGACGCGACCGGGGCCGGATACTTCGACCCAGTCTTTTGTCTCCTTGAAACATCGCTCGCAGAACAGCTTCGGCGGGAGCCACTGCGTCCCGCACTCCCCACACCGCGTCCCGAGAACCCGTCCGTTCTCGCGGAGCTCTCGGAAAAACGTCTCGCCCGCCAATCCACTCGTGTAGACGTAATCCGCCTCGACGTGACCCGACCAATGGCGGAACGCCCGCACGTCCCTCGTCCGCTCGAGGAACGTCATCCCTCACGCTCCAGAAGCGGTCGGAAATACTCGATATCGAGGACGCTCCCTACGCGCTTCTCCGGCGGCTTCCACTTCGCCGTGACTCTCATTCCGATCCGAATTTCCTCCGGCGTCATCTCCCCGAAGTAATGCATCAGCCCCATCTTTGGCGAGGCGCCATCAATCGAAACGACACCCACCAGGATTGGCTTCGTAATCCGCCGCGCGTCCGTGTCGAGGTACGAAATCGAGTATGTCTCAATCGTTCCGTTGTCGCGAACGTAGACCCACGCGTCCGTCGGGCGGTAGCACTCCTCGCAGAACATCCGTGGCGGGAAGAGGACTCGATCGCAGCCGGAGCACGTCCTTGCAATGAGCCGGCCCTCCTGGAGTTCTGCGAGGAACCGGCTCATCGCCTCTCCCGCGGACCATGCGAACTTCGCGTTGGGGCGGTAGCGCACGGACGTGACGACGCCGGATTCGATTGCCTTCGCGTCGATCTCGGAGCCGGGCCAGTGTGCCACGCGGGACGTCATGTGCCCATCACCACGACACTCCCGAACTGCATGAGATCACCCCAAGCCTGCGCGACTCCGATCCGAACCTCATTCGGAATCTGTCGCTTCCCCGCCTGGCCGGTGAGCTGCCAGTACAGCTCGCCAATCTTGATTCCGAGGGTCGCCGCGATCGGATTCCCGACGCCCATCAGCCCGCCGCTCGGACACACGGGGAGATCGCCGTCCCGCTCCGTGATTCCCTCGCGCGTCATCACCCCAGCTTTGCCCTTGTCCGCGAGGCCGAGCCCCTCGAGGTGATGGAGCTCCTTGTAGTCGAACGGGTCGTAGGGCTCTGCGAAGTCGATTTCTTTTCGGGGATCGCTAATCCTTGCCTGGCGGTACGCCATCTGCGCCGCCCGCGCCACGTACTCCGGGAAGAACAGGTCGCGATCCGTCCACATCGTCGAGTCGATGCACCAGCCGACGCCCTGGATCCACGCGGCGTGCTCCTTCATCCTCCGCTTCCGGACGACGTCTTCGCTGGCGAGGACGATTGCGGCGGCGCCGTCGCTCGGTGGGCTGATGTCGAGGCGGCGAACCGGCCATGCCATGAGTTCCGAGTTCATCACGTCCTCGAGGGTGATGTTCGGGTCCGCGAGCTGAGCGCACGGGTGGCCCGCCGCATTCCGTTTGTTCTTGACCGCCACGCGGGCGATGTCCTCGTACGGGATGTTGTGGACCGTCATGTACCGGTTCATCTCCATCGCGAAGATCCAGACGAGGTTCGGCTTCAGCGGGCGGTCGAGGATCGGGTCCCAGATGTACGCAAACACGGATTGCGGGTGAGGCTGGCAGGAGGACATTTTCTCCTCGTTCACCACGAGCGCGATGTCTGCGAGCCCGCTCGCGACGTGCCACCAGCCCGCAATCGCACTGAAGACTCCCGTCCCGCCGCCCGTGAAGACACGCATGTAGGGCTTGCGGGCTCCCCCGGAACCGTCCGAGAGATACTCGCCTTTCATGTGGACCCCGTCGAACGCGTCCGGCGCAGTGCCGTGGATCACGGCATCGACGCCGCCGATCTCGACCCCGGCCTGGTCGAGAGCCATCCGGGCCGCCTCGAACGAGAGCTCCTTGCCAGTTTCCTGGAGCCGGCGGCGGAAGATCGTCATTCCGGCGCCGACGACCGCGACCGGCAGCGCGCCGCGAACGCCAAGAGCGCCCCCGCACGTGTCGCTCTCGGCGGTCGCCGCCACAGCCGCAAAACAACGCC
>CAYOUM010000013.1:6069-15362 GCA_964407185.1 uncultured Methanomassiliicoccales archaeon
ATCGTCATTCCGGCGCCGACGACCGCGACTTTCCTCACCCGCCCACCCCCAGGACCGCGACCCCACAGGACGCCGACGGCAATCCCCGCCACGACTGCACGACCGCCGTTCGCGGCCGGTCCAGCTGGCGGGAGCCTGCGTCTCCGCGAAGCTGAAGAACCGCCTCCGACACACGATGGAGTCCGCACGCTTCGAGGACGTTTCCGCAACCGAGGGAACCGCCGCTCACGTTCGTCGGAAGCTTGCCGGTCGCGTCAAGGTCCCCGCGGCGGGCCATCCTCCCCGCCTGACCCTTCCGCGCGAGGCCGAGCGCCTCGACGTGTTGCAGTTCCTTGTATGAGAACCGGTCGTCGACCTCCGCGAGATCGAACACCTGTGCGGGGTTTCGCACTTTCGCGAGACGATACGCCATGGGCGCGGCGATGCGTGTGGCCTGGGAGGGCGTCCAGTCCCGCGTTTCGAGGCTCGGAGTCTCCGTTGCCCAGCCAATGCCCCGGATCCAGACGGGCGTCGAATCCGTCCTCTTCGTGGCCTTCTCGCCTGCGACGACGAGGACAACGCAACCGTCGGCCATGGGCGCAACGTCAAGCTCCCGCAGCGGAGACCAGAGCGCCGGGGAGGACTCGACCTGTTCCTGCGTGACACGCGCCGCATGGGCTGCGATCGGATTGCGGAGGGCCGCTTGGCGGTTCTTCGCGACGACGGCCCCGCAGTCCGCCGCGGTGTTCCCGCTCGCCCGAAGATACGCATCCATCTCGAGGCCCGCGAGGTAGTTCGGGTGGCCACCGAGTGGCTTGTTCCAAATGGGATCCAGACCGTGCGCGACGATGCCCTCGTACGTAAGGATGTCCGAAGCCTTCGAATGCGATTCAACGACGGCGATTTCCGCGATGCCGCTCTGAATGATCATGAAGGCGTTCGCGAGGCCAACAATCCCATCGCCGCCGACCGTGTGCATCGGGCGCAGGACGGCGCCGAGTTGGTCGGGCGTGAACTCATCGAAGATTCCGAAGCCCTCGTAGTAATCCTCCGCGCACGTTACGAACGTGTCGACATCCTTGCGAGGGTCGATGCCCGCGTCCGCGTACGCCCGCTGGGCGGCGTCGTACGTCAGCTCCTTCCAAGAGAACTCGGGCGAGGTGGCGCGGAACGGTGTGATCCCGATCCCTATAATCCCAACCTTCAACCCGACGCATCCTCCGTCAGGCGCACTCTTGTGCGCAGGAAGGTCGAACGGGGATAAATGTTTGGGCAGAATCATCGGGGCGAACGCGGTATCCTTATGACCCGTACTCCTGGTTCTCTCTTTTGTTTCCCATGGCCAAGGCCGTCGGCCGGTCCTCAAGGAAGGTTCGCGATCTGTGTGCCGCCTTCCTTGAAGGCCTGCGCGAAATCATCGGAGAAGATCTCATCGCCGTCTACTTGCATGGTGCAGCCGCATTTCCGAAGACTCGATCGGATGTCGGCGACGTCGACCTCCACGTCATCGTTCGCAAAGCAATCACGAGCCGCGCGCGCCGTCGGATTCGCGGCCTGCACCGAGACCTTGCGGAGCGATACCCCGGGGTTGGCGACGACATGGACGTATGGTACATCACAGAGAAGGACGCACGCGGGAGGCGCCCGCCGCGCCATCAGCTCAACCCGAGCGCGACGGACCGCTCATGGGCTTTGCATCGCGCCCATTGGCTCGCGGGTCGCTACGTACGCCTCCATGGCGCGCCGCCTTCGGAATTCTGCAAGCCCCCGTCGTGGCCCGAGCTGGAACGGGGGCTCCTCCACGAGCTCCGGTTCGTGGAGAATCTCGTGCGGAAGGATCACGCGCAAGCCTATTGCGTGCTCAATCTGAGCCGAATCCTCTATAGCCTCACGTATCGAAACGTCGTTGTGTCGAAACCTCAGGCGGCGGAATGGGCCCTGCGACATCTTCCCCGAAGACATGGTCCTCTCATCAGGGCCGCGCGCCATGCGCATGCAGGCAACGCCCGTGCCGAAGACCACGCGGTTCTCCGAGAAAACACAAGGCCGTTCCTCACGTATGTCCGTGGCCGAATCCACCTACTTGTCGGCAGAGCAACTGATATTTAGCGGCCCTGTACTTGAGTGTCCCATTGGCCGAATGGTACCTCGACATTGAGACGGAGGGCACGGACCCCCAGCAAGACAAGATTCTGACGATTCAGTATCAACCCTTGGAGAACCAGAGGCCGACCGGAGCGTTCCAAATCCTCGCGGAGTGGGAGTGGGGCGAGAAGCAGATCGTGCGCTCGATCCTTGAGAAGGGGTTATTGGAGCCGACGTGGGACTTCGTACCCGTCGGGAACCGCCTGAAGTTTGACATCACCTTCCTCGTGGAGAAGGCCGAAAGGCACGGAATCCGGAAGTTCGCCTTGGAGGAACTCCGCTATTACTGGTTCCGCAAGCCGATGCTTGACCTCGGCTCGGTCCTGGTGATGATGAACCGCGGAAAGTTCCAGGGGTCATCGATTGCGGGGTTTACGGAGAAGCCGGGCTCCGCATGGGTGCCGATCTGGTACCGCGAGGGCCAGTATGAGAAGATTATTGACTATGTCACGCGCGAGAAGGACGAGACCCTTCAGGTCCTTGCGGAGGTGAAGGACATCCTTGCCGGGTATGGCGACAAGCGCCGTCACTCGGACGCGTCAGGCTAGCCCGACGCGCGAGGGCGCGCCCTCTTCTTTCGGAGGTGCACTGTCGCGAGCGGAACGGCCTCGAGCTCCTTCTTCTCGCTCTTGATCGGCGCCGGCAGCTCCTCCATGGCGAATACACGATCCACCGCGTCTGGCTCCCAGTTTCGTTCCTTGAAGTAAATCTGGAAGTAGTTCCGCGTCAGCCACACCTTACGATCTTTGAATCGTCGGTCGAGCCGCCTACGGCCTCCGACGTAGGCCCAGATCTCGACGCTCGCGACGCTTGAGTTGATGGGGACGGGATCGACCTTCTTGATGCGCTCACTGACAGAGTTCCTTGTCGTCACTTGGATGAACCGCAGTGGCCGAGGCGGATCGATTCGGGTTGCGATCAAGTCGAACGCATTGAAGATGTCCGTCGCCTGACTGATCCAGATCGGGCCTCGACGTTGGACGCTCCGGACAGCGGTGTGAACGGAGTAGCGATCCGCCTCGAGGAGCTTCCGAGCCAATACCTGAAGCCGATTCCCCTTTGAAACGGTCCCCGCCATCGGGCTCGCACTCCCTTCTGACGGGCCGCAGTATCGGTCCCCGGGTTAATAGGTTGGCGGGAGATGCCCGAAAGTAGATCGCGGGTCCGAGGGCCTAAATCTAGCCGAGGGCGGCCTTCGCGCGTCCCATGTCACTGACGACCATTGCGACTTCCGTTTTCCCGTTCTTCGTCCCGAGAATATAGATCGACTCGACGTTCACACCTGCCCGGGCCAAGCGGCGCGCGGTCTTGGCGAGTTCCCCGGGTCTGTCGAGCAAGTCGACCGCAAGGATGTCGTGAATCTCGTACTTGATGCCCGTGATCTGGAAGGCCTTCTCCGTCGTCGCAATGTCGCCCGTCACAATCCGCAGGAAGCTGCTGTCATGTTTGCTTTCACTTGCGATTGCCCGGATGTTCACCGCGTGGTTCGCAAGCGCTTCCGTGATGCGGGCAAGCTCGCCTGGCTTGTCCTGCGCAAACACCTTGAACTCCTTCACTTCAACCCTCCATCCTAGGCAGACATTCACCGCGTCTTAAGGATTCCCTGCCCGACTCAAGGGATGAGGCGGCTCCGGTCCCTCGGGAAGAGGACGGCCTCCCGGATGTTCGGAAGGTTCACGACCTTCTGGACGAGCCGGTCGATCCCGAGGCCCCAGCCACCGTGTGGTGGCATCCCGTAGCGAAAGGGATTCAGGTAGAATTCAAAATCGGCCGGGTCAAGCCCGCGAGCCCTCAAGTTCTCGATCAGCGCCGCGATCCGATGCTCTCGCTGTCCGCCGGAAGCCATCTCGTCGCCTCCGTACTCGAGATCAAAGCTCCATGAGTACTCCGGATTGTCCTGCTTCGCCATGACGTAGAACGGTTTGATCGCCGTGGGGTACTCGGTGATAAAGAAGAGATCGTGCCCTTTCTCCGCCATCGCCCGACCGAGCACCTTCTCGGCCTCTGTATCGAGGTCATGCCCGTCGCGAACTCGTTTCCCATGTTCCCGGAGTATGTCCAAGGCCTCGACATACGAAACCCGGAGCAAAGGAAGGCGCGGGATTCGGAGATCCACGTCGAGAATGTTGAGCGCGTCCCGTGCCTGTTTTCGCACAAACTCGAAACCGTTAGCGAGAAGGGATTCGAGGATGCGGAGGAAATCCTCCTGATCATCAATCCACGCGACCTCGCCGTCGAAGCTCACGAATTCCGTAAGATGGCGGACCGTGTCCGAAGGCTCGGCCCGGAACGCGGGAGCAATTTCGTAGACCCGGTCAAAGCCAGTCGCCATGAGCATTTGCTTGTAGAGCTGCGGGCTTTGGGAAAGGAACGCCTTCCGGCCGAAGTATTCCGTCTCGAACAATGTCGCGCCGCCTTCCGCGCCGGCCCCGGCGAGCTTTGGCGTGTGAACCTCCACAAAACCGTGGCGTGCGAGACCGTCTCGGAGACCTGAGAGCAGTGCGGACCGGACGAGGAAGATCGCCTGCACGACGGGCTTCCGCAAGTCGATAGAGCGATTGTCGAGGCGAGTGTCGAAGTCCGCACCCACCTTGTCGACGACGCCGAGCGGGAGGGGTGTGGCAGCTGCAGCGAGAACTTCGACGGTGGAAGGTATCATCTCACGCCCGTGGCGGGCCTCGGGGTTTTCGACGACGGTCCCCGCGAACCGGACGACACTCTCCCGGGTCAGATTCGTGATGCGACGAAAGACCGCTTGATCTGCCTTCTTCTTCGCGGTCACTTGGACTGTTGCGTCCCGGAGCCGGACAAGGACGAACGCAAGGCTTCCAAGGTTCCGGACATCCTCGACCCATCCGCCGACCACCACGCTCGAGCCCGGGGAGACCGACCGGAATCCGGCGAGAAGCCGGATCGGCGAGGGCATTGCGGCGCCAAATAGTGTTGCGCTATAAGAGGCATCCCATCGCAGCTAGTGCTTCGAGACCGCTTCCCATCTTGCAGGTGCCTTGTCGGAGGGGACCATCTGCATATGCGGATACGCGATCTCGACCGCAGACTCTATCGCGAACTTTTCCAGGATCCGCTTCGTAACCTCACTCGTGTAGTATCCCTTGCGGTACGCGGGGCAAAAGAATATCACATTCAGTTCGACCCAAGAATCGTTGAGACGCCATCGGACAGTCGGCTCCTCGATTATGTATGTCGTGAGGTCACGGAACTCGTATTTCTGCCGTATCGCGTCTCGGTTGTTTCGCATGAGGGCGCCGACAATCTCATCCGCGGCTTCCCGAATCAACTCCTCAGCGCGGCGGTGGTCGCTCTCATATGTCACAGACACACTGACCTCCGCCCAGACGAACGGCGTATCCTTCGTATAATTGAAGACATTCGCCACGAGGACACTCTTGTTCGGGACCGTCACATAGCGGCCCGTGAACAGGTCGCTACTCCTCAACGTTCCCCCCAACTCGCGGAGCGTGGTGTTCATCGGGGAAATCGACACGACGTAGCCTTTTGTGCCGTTCACCTCGATCCGATCTCCGAGCTTGTAGATCCGCCGGGTCACGAGGATCATCCAGCCGACGACACTGAGCAGCGGCTCCTGGAGGACGTAAATCAGCACACCGAGGACAACGGCGCCGCCGACGACGCCAATCTGCGCGATGTTACCGCCGACGAAGATGTACACGGCGAACCCGATTCCGGCAATCCACGCGGCGTAACTGAAGAGCTGGTACAGCGCGAAGATGTCCGCCTCGGACGGAACCCGATTTCGAAGACCGGCGCGGAACAATGGCTTGAAGATTTCAAGGAGGACCTTGGTCCCCAAGATGACGACGAGGATCAGGAGCCACGGCCTTGCGGCGTCGACAAACCCAGGCGGGAACGGATTGCTAAGGATCGGGAGCGCTCCGGAGACGAGTGCGATGAAGAAAACTAGGAGTAGGAGCGCAGCAAGCCAGTAGAGGGCGCTCACGCTCCGCGGATCCCGCTGACCGGGCACGAGCCTATTCCACCGAGTCGACGCTATAAAAGCGGAAGGACGCCGTTCTCAGGGATGAGAACCGCTCAGATCAAATCCGCGAACTTCGCGACCAGGTCGGGATGCTTTTCCTTGATCACCTTCAGCATCGAGTGGACACTCAGCTTCCCGATCCCCGCCGTCGCGAGGGTCGCGATAATCTTGTCGAAGTCCTCGTCGGACAGGGTCACGAGCTTGTTCTTCGCCATCCAGTTCCGGTAGAGGGTCTCCTCGAGCTCCTCCCGCCAGCCGCGCTCGTACGCCTGGAGGTCCTCCTTCGAGTATGCCCCGCCCCGCTCCTTGATGTCCGCGAGGACCTTTCCGAGGATCATGCCCGCCAGGCAGCCGTTCCCGATCCCGCCACCCGTGATCGGGTCAATGTGCCGCGCGGCGTCGCCGACGAGGGCGACGCCGTCCCGCACGGTTTCCTTCAGCGGCGGGCACGTCGAGACGCCTCCCGTGACCATGTCGAGAAACTGCGCCTTCTTCATCCGCGGGTCCTTCTCCACGAACGCGTCGAGATACCGCTTGAGGTCCATCTTGTCCTTCAGGCGATCGAGCGAGATTCCGAGGCCGACGTTCGCCGTGCTCTCGTCCTTCGGGAACACCCAGATGTAGCCCGCGGGGGCGACCGACCCGAGGAAGAACTCGCAGTAGTGCGGGAAGTCCGGATCGGGGTCGATGTTTGTGAGGCGGTACTGCAGAGTGCCCGTGATATCGCCCGCCTTCATGAGCGTCTTCACGCCCGCCCATCGACCGACCTGGCTCTCGAACCCGTCCGCGGCGACGACGCAATTCGCCTGAATGTTGAATTCCTCCTCGAGCCGCTTCACCCGCACCCCGGTCACGCGGCCGTTGTCCCTCAGGAGGCCGACGGCGGTCGTCTTCACCCAAATCTCCGAGCCCGCCTTCGCGGCAAGTTTTGCGAGAGCCTTGTCGAACGCATCCCGCTCGAGGACGATCCCGACTTCATTCCCCGCGTGCCGTTCGTCGATCTTGAGGACGTTCCCTGCCGGAGAAATAATCTTCGCGCCCTTGACCTCCTGGGCGACCCACTTGCTGTCGAAGGGAACCTTCACGTCCTCGAGGAAGTGACGGGCGATTCCCTCTCCACACCGGACGGGAGACCCGATTTCCTGTCGCTTCTCGATCATGAGGACGCTGCAGCCGCCCATCGCCGCATACCGGGCGGTCGAACTCCCGGCGGGACCTGCGCCAACGACGACCACATCGTACCGAGGATCCGCCATCGAGTCCGCTCCATCGGTTCAGGTGATATGAAGCTTAGCGGAGGATCGGGGTTCGCGACGCCTGCTCGATCGTCATCTCTGCCGTCTCGCGGCGCGCCTCCTCGATCTTCGCATGAATCCGGTATCTAAGGTTTCGCCGACTCGCCCACACGATGTAGAGGCCGAAAGCGAGGATGATCCCAGCGATGACGAGGGACGTCGTCGTGCTGAAGGCAGATCCCGTCAATGTCGCCACAAGACTCGAGAGGGCCCCCGGGACGCTCACGAGTACAAGAGTTGCGGCCGCCGCCACCCAGAGGATCGTCCCGATTTGAATCGCCGTCAAGTTCCATCCGAGCGCCACACGAACGTCGTCCTCCACGTCTGCCATCGGAATCCCGCCGTCCGCGAAGCCGCCCGCTCGCTCATCAACCTTTCCGAGGCCGACCATGGGCCTACTTCAGCTGGGTCAGCCGGTGCCCATGCGGGTAATCGATCGCCCCCACGGGGCAGACCTTCACGCACATCCCGCACTGCGTGCAGTCCTCGTTGAACGTCAGGTAGACCTCGTTCAGGAAGATCGCGTTCGTTGGACACGTGCCGACGCACGCTCCGCAGTGCATGCAGAGCATGTCGTCGATGCCCATGATGCCGTTGTCCCGGACGTTGGGACGAAGCGATACGAGCTCAGGCATGACGGTTCCGCCATTCCTCAATCGGCACCGCGAACTTCTTCTCGACTTCCTCTCGGAAGTTCGGGCCCGTGTTGTAGGCGCAGAACGGGATCACCTTGCCATCCGGCGTCGCGTAGTGGATGACGCACCGCTTCACGCGCTCGATGTCGTAGTTGTAGTTGTCCTGGAAGTGCATGCCGCCCACGTACATCGTGCCCCAGCTGAACTCTGCGGCGCCGGTCTTGTCGCCCTTCGTGAACATCCTGTTCAGGATCTTGAGCATCTTCGAGAGGCCCATGTCCCCGGGCGCCTCGTCCTTCTTGAAGTGCTTCTTCAGGAGGCTGAGCGCCTTGATCTTCGAGGTGAACTTGATCCTCTTGTCCCGGGTCTCTTGCGCGAGGAGCCACATGTCTTCCATGAGGCCCTCGACATCAATGAACCTCGTGATCGGCACAGGGTCCCTGCCATTCTCGAGGAACAGGTACGACGCAATCCCGCACGCCGGGTGGCTCGTGAAGACCGTCTTCGGGCTGCCCGTGAGCGCCGACACGAGCTCGGAAATCGGCGCGACGAACGGGACGGGGTACCAGTCGTCCCTCGTGAGATATCCCGTCTGCTCTTCGAGGTCGTATGCGAGGTCGCTCAACGTGTACCGGAGCTTCCGCCGGTCTTCCTCGGGGATTCGTCCCGTGAGGCTCACGGGCTGGTAGTTCACGCCCTTCACGACATCGCGGTTCTTGATCGCGGCGTTCAGGATTTCTCCCGCCTGGTCGTCGTTGAACGAGTTGACCATCGTCGGGACGAAGCAGATCGTCGGGTGGGCCTTCCCCGCCTTGTCCATCTCGCGGACCCTCTCGACAACCTTCAACTTGATGTCGAGGAGTGGCCGACCACGCGCCCTGATGTAGTTCTCCTCCCGCAGGCCGTCGAACTGAAGGTAAATCGTGTTGAGGCCCGCTTCAGAGATTTTCTCGAGGAAACTCTCCTCCGTGGCGATCCGGATGCCGTTCGTGGCCACCTGGACCTGGCCGAACCCCATCTCCTTCGCTGCCTTCACGACTTCGGGGAACTTCGGGTAGATCGTCGGCTCGCCGCCCGCAAACTGGATCGACGTCACGGGGATCGGGCGTTGGGCCCGGAGGACCGCGAACTCGTACACGATCTGCTCGTACGTCGGCTCGAATACATACCCGGCCGCGTTCGCGTTCGCGAAGCAGATCGGGCACTTCAGGTTGCACCGGT
>CAYOUM010000014.1:0-2570 GCA_964407185.1 uncultured Methanomassiliicoccales archaeon
CCTGATCTTTTCCTCGCCGCCGCCTCGGTCCTCCAGAGGGAGTGGGGCTCGGGTTTCGAGTTCGTCCTCGTCGGGTCCGGATCCATGACATCGGAGCTGAGGCGCCGGGCGACGGCCTTGGGCCTTGTCGACGTCGTCCGCTTTACGGGCAGGCCCGAGCGGCCTTCCGTCGTGGCCGAATATCTCCGGGCAAGCGCGTTTGTATTGCCCTCCCGGTTCGAGGGATTTCCGATTGCGATTCTGGAAGCCTGGGCCGCTGGTCTCCCCGTAATCGCGGCGTCCGTGGGCGGGGTCGAGGACGTGTGTGGCACCGACAATGCGGTGCTCGTACCCCCGGGAGACGTGGCGGCTCTCGCCGCCGCGATGGCAACCCTCGCGCACGACGATGCCCTTCGGGAACGGCTTGGTTCCATGGGCCGTCGCCTCGTTCGCGAGCGGTTTGGATGGGACGCGGTATCGCGCCGCTATCTCGAACTCTACGAGCCCTCACGGGCGGTTCGGTGAAATCGTTAAGTGAACGGCTCGATTGGCCAGGCTGTGTCCCGCTCCCGTTCTGGGCGGCCTGCGATCGGTCTCCTCGCTCTCGATGCGTTCATCAATCGGACGGGGATCGCGCGATACCAGGCCGCACTGATCACGGAGCTGCGGGATCGGGCAAACCTCCATGTTTTCGTGCGGGAGCGGCTGTTCGCCCGATACGGTAAGTCCCTCCCAGAGCCGCTTCGCTCAGTATCGGTTCATCGGTACTCAAGACCCCGGACATTGCTCCGGAACGCGTTTCCGATTGCGGCGTATGGCTTTGCGAACCCAGACCTGATCACCTGGAATCCAGCGACGTTTGCCCGCTTGATGGGGAGCCGGATCGTCCCCGCGGTCTACATCGACCGTGCAGGCCTCGACCTGTTCCATGGCACCTCGAACTTCCTCCCCCGGACGCGGCACCGGATGAATCGCGTCGTCACGGTACACGACACGATTCCCCTGACCCATCCGGAGGGTCTGCCACGGATCCTTGTCCGCGCCTTTCTCCGTCCCGACGAGCTTCGGCCTGGCGATCACGTAATCGTGGACTCGGAGGCCGGCCGCGATGTGCTCTCCCGCGTTATCGACCATCCTCTCAGCAACGTCCACGTGATACCACTTGCGATCGACCACGACTCGTTCCGCCCGGACTCCGGCAGAGGCTCACGGGTTACGTCGCCTCCATACATCCTCTCCGTCGGAGCTATCGCCCAGCACAAGAACCTCGTGCGGGCCCTCTCGGCTTTTGAAAGGCTCGCAGCCCGGCAACCGGCCCTTCGATGGAAGATTGTGGGTCTCAAGGGCTGGGGTTGGCGGGAGTTCAGTCGTGCGCTCGACCGCTCGCCCAACCGTGACCGGATCGACGTCCTCGGTCTTGTCCCGGACGCCGAACTCGCGGGACACTACCGGGGAGCCGAGGCCCTACTATTCCCCAGCCTCATCGAAGGGTTCGGGATTCCGGTCGCAGAGGCACTCGCTTGCGGGATACCGGTCGCGGCGTCGGACATCCCCGCGGTTCGGGAGCTCGCGGGAGACGCGTTCGTCCCGTTCGATCCCTTGGATGTTCAGGCGATAGCCGAGGCGACGGAGCGGGCCGCGTTCGACTCCGAAGATCGCGAACGTCGGCGAAGGGCGGGAATCGAGCGTGTAAGAAAGCTGACGTGGGCCCGCTCGGCTGAGATGCATCTGGAAGTCTACGCTCGGGCCCTTGACACGGAGGTCGAGTCCCTCGCCGCGTGACGAGCCGGCTGGAGGAGTCGACCATCATGCGTTTCGATGAGAATTCTATTTGACTGAAAACGGTTTCCCCACGGCGCCCCGGGGTTCGACTCATGCGTGTCTCCATTCTCTGCGATTTCATGGACACGGTCGGAGGCGGCGAGCGAGTCGCCCTCTTCCTTGCTCAGCGCCTCGGGGCGCCGCTGGTCACTGCTCGCCTGGACCCGCATACGCCCGACCGTGCTGGATTCCCTGATGTTCGGGTCCACTCGCTCGGAGGAGTGCCAGGAGATCCTCCATTGCGGCAAATACTCGCCTCCGCGAAGTTCGCTCGGGCCCGATTTCCCGACGTCGATGGAATCGTGTGCATCGGCAACTACTCCCTATATGCCGCTCCAAATCATCCGCGCCATCTCTGGTACTGCCTCACGCCAACCCGGATGTTTTTCGACCTCCGCAGGGCGATCCTCGGGCGAGTTCCCCGCGCCCTGAGGCCTCTCGTCGCGGTTTGGTTCGGACTACACGGTCGCTGGGAAAAACGGGCGGTCCGTCGTACGAAGCGCATCCTCGCGCCTAGCGAGACGGCAAGGGCGCGGATTCGAAGGTACTACGGTCGCGATGTGCCGGTCCTGCACCCACCCGTCCCCACCTCTCGCTACCATTTCCAGGAACTCGGTGATTTCTGGCTCTCCGTGAACCGACTCCATCCAGAGAAACGAATCGGTCTTCAGGTGGAGGTCTTTCGTCGCCTCCCTGATGAGCGGCTGAAGATTGTCGGCGGAGGCAACATGCTGTACGTCCGCTCCCTCCGGCCTCCGCCGAACGTCGAG
>CAYOUM010000014.1:2580-2915 GCA_964407185.1 uncultured Methanomassiliicoccales archaeon
GGCGAGATTCGCCAGGACCACCTCGTCGACCTCTACGCGACGTGTCGCGGCGTCCTCGCGACCGCGATCGACGAGTATTTCGGCCTCACTCCCGTTGAGGCGATGGCGGCGGGAAAGTGTACGCTCGCGACGAACGAGGGAGGGTATCGGGAGACGATCCTGCCCGGTGAGACCGGGTTTCTCCTACCGCCCGACTCGCTCTCGTTTGCGAGCGCAATCCATCGACTCGACGACTCCACTCTACAGGCGATGCGGGATCCCTGCAGGGCTCGGGCGACCAAGTTCGACGAGCGCGTGTTTCTTGAGGGGATTCGCCGTGTGATTGGAGTGTGATT
>CAYOUM010000014.1:2925-15023 GCA_964407185.1 uncultured Methanomassiliicoccales archaeon
GGCGGTCCGGCGCTGGCGGGACCGGCTCAGGGCACCCGTCGTCCGGAACGGCCTTTACCTGATGGGGACGGAGGGCGTGTCTGCGATTCTCGGGCTCGTCTTCTGGGCCGTCGTCGCCCGCCTGTTTGCCGATTCGGAGGTCGGTGTCGGGGCGGCCCTAATCGCGAGCGGCACCCTCGTCGCCGTCCTTTCGACCCTGGGCTTTAATTTCTCGCTCGTGCGATTCCTCCCAGAACCAGGTGCTCATATATCCCGACTCATCAACACGAGCGTGACGATCGGCTGTGGGCTCGCGAGTGTTCTCGCCTTAGCGTTTGTTTTCGGGGCGGGGGCGTGGTCCCCGGTCCTTGGCTTCTTGGGCCAGGACCCGGGTCTCACCGGGCTGTTCGCGTTTTTCGTCGCCGTGTGGGCGATGTCGCTCCTTTTCGATGCTGCGTTCATTGGTCTCGGTAGGGCGAAGTACGTCCTGCTACGAGCTGTCGTTTTCAACTCGCTCAAGATTCCGCTCCCCCTCGCACTCGTGGCCACATTTTCCGCGCCCTTCGCGATGTACGCCGCGTGGGGAATCGGTCTCCTAGTCGCAAATGGGATCGCGGCTGGCGTTCTGTTCGGGCGAGTCGTGCCCGCCTTCCGGCTCCGGCCCAACCTTGACCGAACGGCGGTGGTCTCGACGGTACGGTATAGTTTCGCCAATCACGTGACAAACGTCCTCGGAGTCCTGCCAGGTCTTGTCTTCCCCTTGCTCATTGCCCATATATTGCCCGCGGAGAACGCCGGATACTTCTACATCGCGTGGGCGATCGCGAACCTACTGTTTGTCGTCCCCGCATCAATCTTCACGAGCGTGTTCGCGGAGGGTTCGCGATGGCCATCCTCCCTCCGCGGGGACGCATTCAAGGGGCTGTTACTCTCTTTCGCGATTCTAGTTCCCGCGGTCGTCGTAGTCCTCGTCAGCGGGCACACTATGCTCGTTGCGTTCAAGGCCTCGTTTGCCGTCGCGATGCCGCTGCTCGTGGTTCTCGCGCTTACGTCGTTCTTTTTCGCGCTCAATAGCGCATACATCACAATATTGCGCGTGAAGAAGCGGATGGGCCCTGTGATTGGATTGTTTGCCGTGACAACGGTCGGAGCTCTCGCGCTCGGCGTTGTTCTTATGCCCGTGATCGGCCTCGTCGGGGCCGGCGCAGGGTTCGGAGTCGTCCAGGCCGCGAGCGCCGTCTACTCCTTCCGAGGACTCGCATCGGAACGGATTCTCCCGGTCCGAGGTTAGGGGGGCGGCGGCGCCGGGAAGCACACGGCGCAGCCCGGGTCGATGTCAGAGATCTTCTTGTGAAACTCGCAGAACCGCTGGGTGTTCATCAGGTGAACCGAAAACTGAGTGATGAGCGCGATTTGCTCCGTCCGCGGCAGGCCATCGTGAATTTTCTCTGCCAATAGCACGACGAAGCCGTCGATCTCCGGAAAGCGCCTGAGGAGATCTTGGTCGAGCCCACGGCTTTTCGTATTGTAGTGGCTCACGGCCGCCTGCGTGAGGCCCAGGGCACGGGCAACCTGGATCTGCTTCATTCCGTAGGACTCAAGGAGCGTCTGGGCTAGCCTGGCGCGGATCGTGGGGAGGAGCTTGACGGCAATCACTTCGGTGGGCTGTAGCATGAGGGCTCGTCCGGTTGAAAATACCAACGGAATCGTGCGTATATAACGGTGTTGCCTTTGCTCCCAACAAGGAAATTCGTCGCCCCGCGAAGCGGGACGGGGCAGAGACAAGGGCGTGGCGATTTTCGGACGGGAAAAGGTTAAGTGCCGCCTGACTTTTGGTCGCGGCCCACCTGGTGCGACGCCGCATGCCCGAGGTAATGGAAGAGCTCGAGATCAAGCGCGAGCGCGAAAATGGCGAGGCAGAGAGATATCGGCGTCGCCGGGACGAATTGAACGAGAAAACCCGCGAATGGATTGCGCGGCGGGATGACCTGAACTCCCAGGTCCGAACATTCGTTGAAGAGGCGATGCTCCACCGCCAAAAGCGGGATGAGATGAACGCGCAGGTGAAGAAAGTCAAAGAGGAGCGCGACGGGGGGAACCGGCGCGTGAACGACCTCTCGGACCGGGTGAATGAGTTGAAGCGCCGCAAGCTACCGAGGGGCGCCGTCCCGCTGAGCCGACTGAAACGCGATCTGCGGGACCTCGAGTTCAAGCAGATGACGTCCGTCCTTCCGCAGGACAAAGAGATGGAACTGATCAAGGAGATGACGCGCGCCCAAGGGGAGATCCGCAAGCTTGAGGACGCCCTTGAGCAGGATGCAGAGGTCAAGAAGGCGCTCGAGGAACTCCGGGACGCGAAGGAGAAGGCGGAGGCCGCCCACCGTGCGGTCGGCCAGCTGGCGGAGCAGGCCCAGCGGGAGCATGACCTGATGACCGAGCTGTACGAGAAGTCCGACGAGATGCGTAGGCAGGCGGACCTCGCCCAGGAGGAGTTCATCAAGACGAAGATGATGGCGGACGAGGAGCACCGGAAGCACATCGATCACATCCGCGAGGTCCACGACTACGACAAGATCATCCAAGGCATCCGGATGAAGAGCTCGAAGGAGCGGGTGGAGACCGAGGGGGTTAGTGCGAAACGGCAGGCCGAGATCATTTTCGAGCGCTTCAAGCGGGGAGAAAAACTGAGCACGGAGGACCTGATGACCCTCCAAAAGTCGGGGTACCTCTAAGGGCGGTTTTCTCCATTAGATCGCATTTTTTTGCAAAATGCTTATATAGCGTCTCCCGGATGACGTCCCGGGGGAATTTTGGGCTAGTTCGTTAGAGTGCATCCCATCCCTTCTGACAAGGCTAGCCCTCCCTTCCCTTTTTCTGTTGCATGATGCGGCGACGTCCAAGTCGCTCGGTCCGCCTCCCGGTCTCACGTGTACCCAGGTTGTGGCCGGCGATTGCCGGCCGCATGCCCTTTAATACGACCGCGCATCATCTGCTCGCTAGATGGTCCTCGAAAAGCTGGGCTCCTCGCTTCGCGAGGCGCTTCGCAAGATCGCCGGCGCGTCCCATGTGGACGAGGCCCTGATCAAGGAGATCGTCCGAGACATCCAACGGGCGCTCCTCCAAGCCGACCTAAACGTCGAGCTTGTGCTGCGGATCACTCGCCGCCTCGAAAAACGAGCGTTCGAGGAAAAGCCGCCCGCCGGGATGAGCCCGCGGGAGCACGTTGTCCGCATCATCTACGAGGAGCTCGTGAAGGTCCTCGGGGAGACGCGCGAGCTGCCCCTGACGAAGCAGCGGATCCTCATGGTAGGCCTCTACGGCCAGGGGAAGACGACGACGATCGGCAAGCTCGCCCGCCACTTCCAGAAGAAGGGGCTGGGCGTCGGCGTGGTCGCCGCCGACACCCATCGCCCTGCCGCGTACGACCAGCTCAAACAGCTTGCCGACTCCATCAAAGTGCCATTCTACGGCGACCGCGAGGAGCGAGACGCGGTGAAGGTCGCGAGAGCGGGGTTGAAGGCCTTGAACGGGACGGACATCGTCATCGTGGACTCGAGCGGCCGCCACGCCCTCGAAGCCGGCCTCATCGCAGAGATCAAGGCGGTCGCGAAGGTCGTCCAGCCAAACGAGACGATCCTCGTCCTCGATGCGACGACGGGTCAACAGGCAGGGCCGCAGGCGAAAGCGTTCCACGAGGCCGTTGGCGTCACGGCCGTCATCGTGACGAAGCTGGACGGGTCCGCGAAGGGCGGCGGCGCGCTCAGCGCGGTGGGGGAAACAAAGGCGCCCATCGTCTTCATCGGCGTCGGCGAGAAGATAGAGGACCTTGAGAAGTTCGACCCACCACGGTTCATCGGAGGCCTCCTCGGTATGGGGGACCTCGAGTCGCTCCTCGAGAAAGCGCAGGAGGCGCTCGATGCCGAGCGCGCGGAGGCACTCGCGAAGAAGGTGATGTCCGGGAAGTTCACCCTCCACGAGATGTACGAACAGATTGAGATGCTCGGCAAGATGGGACCCGCACAGAAGCTCCTCCGGATGCTCCCCGGCGTGGCGGACCGAATGAAGGACGGCCAGCTTGATGATACGCAGCGGAAGCTCCGGCGGTTTCTTGTGATCATGGATTCGATGACAGACTCGGAGATGAGCGACCCGCGGGCCGTAAAGTCGACTCACGTTTCGAGAATCGCGCGCGGAGCAGGGGTCGCGCCGAAGGACGTGAAGGAACTGCTGAAGCACTATGAGATGAGCCGAAAGGCGATCAAGGGCTTCGCGGGAAATCGGAAGATGCGAAAGCAGCTGCTGAAGCAGCTCGAGGCATCGGGCGTGACCCTGGGCGAGCAGTAGAATCGTTGTCCACGGAACCTTAATGAAGTACAGCCTGTTTGGCGCTTGGAAGACGTGAATACATGGGTGTGAAAGAGTGGCTCATTCCTCAGGAGCGCCAGTTCTTCGAGCTTCTCGACCGAGTGGCGGCAACGGTCTACGATGGGGCCGTGGCGCTGCGGGATCTGCTCCGAGATTTCCGCGACGTCGGGGCGAAACGGAAGCACATCAAGGACATCGAGCACCGCGGGGACGACCTCGTCCATACAATTTTCGAAGAGCTGAACAAGACGTTCATCACCCCAATTGACCGCGAAGATATCATCGCGTTGGCGAGTCACCTCGACCACGTCCTCGACATGGTTTATGCGGCCGCGAACCGGCTATTTCTGTACGAGATTGACCGGCCGAGCGAGCCGATGCTTCAACTGGCTGACGTCATCGTCGAAGCCGCGTCGCAGCTCCATGCCGCAGTAAAGATGATCCACGACATGCGGCAGGCGGACGAGGTCGAACGCATTGCCGTGGAGGTGAACCGCCTTGAAAACGTTGCGGACGACCTTATGAACACCGCCGTGGCGGCGTTGTTCCACGAAAAGGACGTTATCCACATCGTGAAGTTCAAGGAGATCATCGAGCGGCTCGAAGAAGCAACGGACCACTGCGAGGACGTCGCGGACGTACT
The DNA here is from genome assembly GCA_964407185.1 of uncultured Methanomassiliicoccales archaeon. Taxonomy (GTDB): domain Archaea; phylum Thermoplasmatota; class Thermoplasmata; order RBG-16-68-12; family RBG-16-68-12; genus EA-19. Next base: position 7,913 of record CAYOUM010000014.1, read on the forward strand.
GAGCGACATCGTCGCGAAGAACCGATAGAGGTCGGACCCCGTGGCGACGGAAATCCTCGTTGCCGGGGTCGGCGTAGCGCTCGCCTTCGCGTTCTGGAACGGCTTCACCGATGCTGCGAACGCGATCTCCACTGTCGTCGCGACCCGCGTCCTGACACCTTTCCACGCGGTTGCGCTATCGGCCGGCGGGAATTTCCTCGGTCTCTACTTTGGCGGGGCTGTAGCCATCACAATCTGGAAGGGGATCATTGATGGGAGTATCGTGGGCCCAGGCCTCGTTATTGCCGCGATCCTTGGCGGGCTGATATGGGATGTGATTACATGGTACTTCGGGCTCCCCGTCAGCGAAACACACGTCCTCGTGGGGAGCCTCGTCGGCGCGGGTATCGTGGCCGGTGGACTTGGCGTCGTCATCGTGTCCGGAGTCGTGAATAGGGTCCTCCTGCCGATGATCTACTCCCCCCTGATCGCATTCGTGGTCGCATTCCTGTTCTCCGCTGCGATCATCCGGCTCTTCCGCCGCAAGCCGGCGACGCGCGCGAATCGTTACTTCCGAAACCTGCAGTTGGCCTCGTCTTTCTTCTTCTCGTTCTCCCATGGATCCCAGGATGGGCAGAAGGCAGTGGGTCTTGTACTCGCGATGTTGGCCTTCGAAAAGCTTGTCGCTCCCGACATCGCAACCGCACCCCTTGAAGTGATTACCGCGGTCCAGATCGCCCTCTCGCTCGGCACGCTTCTCGGCGGATGGCGAATCGTTCGGACGATGGGGATGAGAATCACAAAGCTGCGTCCTTACCAGGGGTTCGCAGCGGAGACAAGCGGGGCCCTCGTCCTCGTGGGCATGGCAAGTCTCGGTGCCCCGATTAGCACGACTCACGCAATCGCAACGTCGATCATGGGGGTTGGAGCCACGCAACGGGTCTCTGCAGTCCGGTGGGGAGTCGCCCGTCGCATCGTCCTCGCTTGGGTGTTCACGGTGCCGGCGGCCATGTTGTTCGCAATCCTCACCGCGGCGGTCCTCGGGGCGATGGGCCTCCCCCTCGGCCCGGCGCCGCCTTGACGACCCAGGTCAGAACCTATTCGGATTCGATCGGTGCCGGACTCGCCGCCGCTGGCTGGGCGGCGTGAAACTCGTCTCGATCCTACAGAAGGTCCTCCTGCCCATGGCGACGCCCCCGTGGTCGCCTTCTTCGTCTCAATTGTACTCCTCGCCCTCGTTGTAAGGTTCAGTCGATGGATGATGGGCCAGAGCCCCGACGGCGGGACGGCACAGTCGGGGAAGCCCGTGGGCTCTCTCGCGAAAGGGCGCCTTGCCGTGTCGCCGGAGAAGGTGAATCGGTGGTTTGGTAAAGCCCAGATTGGGCCCTCGTTCTTCCTCTCCTCGTCCCACGCGGCGAACGACGCGATGAAGAGCGCAGGAATCATGGCCGCCCTATTCTTCACTGCGGCAGGGTCCACTGGGACCGCGGACGTCCCGGTATGGGCTGCGGATCGTCGCCGTCTCCGCCCTTCCTCCTCGGATTTCACATCGCGCCATGAGCCTTCGGCGCGGAGCCGCTTGTGGTTCCATCATGGTGCCCCCAAAGGTGGCTGCGAAGAGACTAACAGCCTCACTTGGCCACAATTGTTGCACCCCCACTACTGAGGCGTAGTAAGGGTGAACCGTTCCGGGCGTCCGGTAGTTCCTAGTCACCTTGAGATAGCCGTCACCGTCGACAGTCCCCGCAAGGTAGGCAAAGACTTCTCCACGTTGCACGCGGTCTCGACGGAGCGGGCTGGACAAAGGATCATCGACTGCATGTAGTCGGAGTTTCCAGAGCATGCCGCTCCAGGTCCCCCGCGCTCCCGCCGGAGGATGTCACATGCCGACTAATCTAGTCACTTTCAATTCGAGGCGCGAGCAGGTACTTAACCTGTCCCTTGCCGGCCGCGATGTCGAACTCCATCTTCACGGGGTAATCGTTCCCGAGGTAGAGCCGAACCGTTTGCGCTGTGGAGATCGCCTTCACCATGTTCGAGAAGTAATCGAGCGGAAACAGCGACCGGACGGTTTCCTTCGCGATCAATTCCTCCAGGAGGTCCTTCGAGACCTTGTGGCTCACGGTGTCCGTGTCCCCCTCGGACAAGATCTCGAAACCGTCGGCCGTCGCGATGAGGGCGATGTGGTCGCTCACGCTCTCCGATGCACGGATCCCTTGGCGGAGCTCATCCGTGCGCACGGAGACCTTCCCCGGGAGGTTCAGGCTCGGGACCTTCGGGTCGCTCATGCCTGCCGTGTCGACGAGGGACATCCTCCGCGTCGTGTTCCCCACGCTCATGACGAGGCGGTTCTTCTCCTCCTCGTGTCGCATCGCGATGACGTCGCCAGCCTTTGCGAGCTTGAGGACTTCCTTCACCTTGTCCATGTCGAGCCCGAGTTCGGTTTCATCCGCCCGGTACGACTCGAACGCCCCGCGGTCGAGGGCGAGATCGACCATCGCGACGTGTGCGGGGTCGACGGCCTTCACGGCGACGCTGTCTTTCGACACGTTGAACTTCGCCTCGTCGACGAGGGTGGAGACGACGTCGACGACCTCCTTCAAGACGTCGGCCTTAATCTTCACATCAAACACCCGACTCCCCCCAGGAACGCGCCCGGTATCGGAGCCCGATTATAAAGCCTTCCGGAGGGGCACGCGATCAGTATTCACGCCAAGTGTGCGAACACTTCGCGCACCGATAGATTCGCGTGGTGGGTTCGTCGGCCGCGCGGGTCTGGCGCATCACCCAGAACGCTTCGTAGTGCCCGCACTTCGGACATTCCACGTGGGTCTTCGGGAGCGTATCGAGGATGTCGTCGAGCACGAGCGTCTCCGAGGGACGGTCGCGTTTCGTCTGGACTGCCACCCGGGAATTCGCAAGCTCGCCCTTTCCGATTCCCCTTGTGAAGCCGCAGGTCGTGTTCCCGCACACAAGCTTTCCATCGGAGGGGAACATGAGGGAACCGCACTTCGGGCAGAACATCGAGTGGGAGTGTGGGACCCAGCCGAGCAATAAAAACGTTACGTCCTCGGGCGGTGTTCGTGTTTCGGCCGCTCGTACGCCTGGAGCGCCCGCTCAACGAACCGCTGCATTGCGACGGAGTTTTCCCTCTGCCTGTGCGAGGAAGCGGGCGGTTCTGACTTCGCCCGCGCGAGCCGCGGTTCGTCTTCTCGGTGGGCAGGCCGTCGCCGGGCCGGGAGGGCCTCTCGGCGCACTTCGACATCCGCGGGCAGCTTGTTGAGTGAGGCGAAGGCGATGACGGTGCGTCCGCGGTGCGCCCGCAAGCTCACCCCGTGTCGATCACGCGTTTCGTGCGCGTCAGAGGCCTCGAGCGGTTGTCCAAAATGGGAGGCGAACGGGTGGAAGATGTTTACCGACGTCGTCGCGGACGCCCTTTTCGCCACGAGCTCCCGGCGCGTTTGATCCGCGACAATTCCTCCGATGTAAGCGAAGGCGATTGACACGAGGTAGCCGTTCGAGCCCATCCCGAAGAGTTGCTGGAGGGCGAGGACGAACGTTGTCAGGTATTCCGCGACGAACTGGGTGTATGGTGCCAGGAGTGGGATGGCCTCGCCGATGGTCATCGCGATCGAGGCGGGAAGGGCAGCGACATAGGCGATCTGATCTGTGAAGTAGCCTGCCGCATACACCGTGCTCACCGCAAAGATGAAAACAACGGGAATGAGGGACGCCAAGACCGCCTTTACCGGAGATCCGGCTCGGCGCCCTCCGACGTACCCGGCGACCATGTATCCCGCGCTCGTGGGGAGCCACCACAGGAGGACGGAGAGGAGGAGGATGATCTTCGACGCGGACCAAAAGGAATACGGGATGTCCCCGCGAAAGTGATGTGGCTCGCTGTCGACCTCGAGCCGGTGGACGCCGGCCTTCCGAACCTCCTTCTCATCGTCGGCGTCCTCGGAGCGGCTCCTCCGAAGAGTGCCCATTCCCATCCCTGTGATGTGTCTGACTGCCGTCAGACAGTTCGTCAATGCCTCATAATACTTTTGTAACACCACGTGCCGTGTCCGTGTTCACGGGCTCGTCGGTGAGGCGGTGCGTGGAGCGCGTGCCATTGCGGTCCCCAACGCGTCCGCAAGCGCGGTGATCGCCTGGATGTCGACGTCGTCGAACGCCCACGCGTTGTCCGACTCGATGTCGAGGGCGCCGATCGTCCCTCCCTTCGAATGAATCGGGACGGCGAGCGCGGACTTCGCATCCGCGAGAGGTCCTCGCAAGTATCGAGGATCGCGGGCGACATCGTGGACTACGAGTGGCACGCCATGGCGGAATACAAAGCCGACCATCCCCTGTTCCGGATGGACCGCGATCGGGGCCTCTCGCAGTGGGCCGTGTGCGAACCGATGCCTGAGGACGAGTTCGTGGGCCCTCGGGTCCTCAAGGAAAATGCCGAAGGCGTACGGATCGACATCCCGCGCGATCGCGATCGCGAGTTCTCGGATTGCGTCATCGCCCGCTGCGGCTGCGATGCGCGCGGCGACGATCGTGTACCACGCGCGCACTTTCGCCTCCTCCCCGAAGGTCGCTTTGAGCATCCCCAGGACTGTGTTACAAATTGGCACGCGAGTGCTTGAACCTTCGCCCGAATTGACGTTCCAGGGTCGCGGGCAGTAATCAACGGGAGGAACGGATGCGCTCCACCACGTACGTCACGGAAACCTTTCTGTCCGAGCGGTTCTCCCACATCAAGTAGAAATCGCCACGCTCTTGCGGAGCGAACGTTCCCGAAATCACAGGCCGGGCGTCCTTCGTGTAGGACGTGACCTCCTTCCCTGGGTGTCTATGGATGTTGAACGCGACGACGTCCTCGTCCTGTCCATGGCGGGTCTCGTACTGAAGCGATTCCCCCTCGGAGAGGGAGACCTTCAGCTCGTGGACCCAGCCCTTCACCTTGCGCGGCGGGAGGGTGACCGTCTCCGCCTTCCGATTCACGCGCGCTGGCAACTCATCCATGTGGAACCCTCCGTCATGTTGGGGCCTTCAGCGCTTCGACCCTTTCGCCTTCGCCTCGCCGAGAATCCCTGCCGCTTCTTTCACGGTCGCCTTTTCGTGGACGATCGCACGGATAGCCCGGATCATCGGAACGGGAAAGTCGGACTGCCAGATGTTCCGCCCCATGTCGACGCCGATCGCGCCCTCCTCCAGGGCGTCGTGGGTCATCCGGAGCGCATCGAGCTCCGTCTCAAGCTTCGGGCCCCCTGCAATGATCAATGGCACCGGGCACGACTCCGCGACCTTGTGGAACGATTCACAATAGTACGTCTTCACGAGACGGGCGCCATGCTCGGCGGCGATACGGCATGCAAGGCTGAGATATCGGGCGTCTCGCTTCTCGAGTTCCTTTCCCACCGCCGTCACGCTGAGGACGGGGATTCCGTACTCTTCCGCCTCGTTCACGAGGTGAGAGAGGTTCACGATTGACTCGTGCTCGTGTCGTGCACCGACAAAGATCGAGAGTGCAACCGCGGCCGCGTTCAGGCGCAACGCCTCCTTTACAGAGGTCGTGATCGTCTCATGCGAAAGGTCTTCTTGCAGGACGCTCGTGCCCCCGGAAACGCGGAGGACCATCGGCTTGTCCGCTCCCGGGTCCACGGAGGTGCGGAGCACCCCGCGCGTGAGCATGATCGCATCGGCGTAGGGGAGCAACGGCGCGATCGTCGCGCGTGGGTTCTCGAGGCGGTGCGTGGGACCCAAGAAGTAGCCGTGGTCCACGGCGAGCATCACGGTGCGGCCATCCTCGGGCTGCACGATACGAGAAATTCGGTTTTGCAGCCCCCAGTCCATTGAAATCGACTCGCGGGTTGCGATGCGATTGCCTCAAATAAACGTGCGGGTCAGGGGACGATGATCGCCTTCACGCAATCCGCTCGGTCTGCGATGCGGACCGCCTCGGGGAACGCCGCGAGAGGGAACCGGTGTGAGACGAGCGAGGCGACGTCGATCTTCTTCTGATCAACGAGGGCAAGCGCTTTCCTCGTTTCGACCTCCGTTGCCGCGTTGCTCGGGACGACCGAGATTTCACGGGTCACGAACTCGCTCGGGTCGAAGTCCAGCCGACTTCCGACCTCCGGGACGCCGAGGAGGCACACCGTTCCACCGGGGCGGACCGCGCGGAGCGCCTGGACGATTGCGGGCGGGTGTCCCGTCGCGACGAAGACGAGGTCCGCCCCCCGGCCGTTCGTCTCCCGGTGCGTCTTGGATGGGACATCATCGACCTTCGGGTTCCATACTGGATCCGCACCCACGCGCTCTGCGACCGCGATTCGGACCGGGCTTATCTCGCTCGCAAACACGCGGTCGATCCCACGAAGCCGAAAAAGCTGGATCGCCAGCAGCCCCATCGGGCCCGCGCCGATGACAAGGGCGCTCTCGGCCCCCATCGGACATCGATCGAAGGCGCGGATCACACAGGCGAGGGGCTCGATGAATGTGCCGGATTCGAAATCCACCCTGGGGGGCAACGGAAGGACGCCTCCGTGCAGGACGTTCCATCGCGGGACGCGGAACCGCTCCGCGAACCCGCCAGGCTCTAGGTTCGTCGCCCGGTAGTGGGCGCACATCGTCGGACTTCCGCGACGGCACAGCGCACACTCCCCGCACGGAACGTGGTGATGCGGGAACACGCGCTGTCCCTCATGGATGCTCGACACGTCGGAACCAACGTCAACGACGACGCCCACGGCCTCGTGTCCGATGACGGGCGGCGCCGCGGTGTACGTACCGCGGATCTTCTCGAGATCGGACCCGCAGAGACCACACGCTTGCATCGCCACGATAATCTCGCCGGGGCGTGCGTCGGGTGTCGGGACGTCTTCAACGGCGACCCCGCCATTCGGTAAGAGGAGAGCAGCCTTCATGCAGGATAGCGCCGATGCCAGGCCGCGAGATAAGATATTGGGTCCGGTGCCTCGACATTCTCCAAGCGGATGCCGGTCCAATCAGTTATAAGGAGGCTTCGGGTTCTCAGCCGACTGAGTTCCGATGGCGGAAATCTGGTTAACCCTTCTCGCGGGTGCAGGGCTAGTCCTCATCGGCTTCATCGCCGCGCAGGTCTTCGACCGGTTCCGAT
>CAYOUM010000015.1:0-14946 GCA_964407185.1 uncultured Methanomassiliicoccales archaeon
GGAATGAGAACGCTAAGGTCCGCGCCTGCGCCTCCACGGTCCCGGAGGCGGACCACAACGAGCTCGTCGGCTGGTGCTCCGATCCGACCGCCCGGCGGTTCGCGCCGATCGTGCTCCGCGATCCCGGGGAGACGCTCGAGATGCGGCACCGACTCGACGCGACCGTCTCGATGATCGGCCGCGTGGCGAGGGCCGAGCAGGTCTCGGACGACCACGACGACCTCCTCGCCCGGATGCTCGGGGTCCTCTACCTCGGGGACTACGTCTCCCTGTATCTCGCCGTCCTCCGAGGCGTGGACCCGCTCCCCGTGAAGCCGATCGAGCAGCTCAAAGCGCGCCTCGCATCGAAACCGGGGAAGGGCTGAACGCCGCGGGGGAGATTTGAACTCCCGAGGCCTTGCGGCCACGGCGTGGCTAGCGGCGGTTTGCCGCCGACTCCAGCGCCGCGCCCTACCGAGCTAGGCGACCGCGGCATGCTTTACTGGTATTCCGTTCTAAAGGACCGTTGGGAGGGAGAGTGGGGTGGAATCCACCGGACTGGGCGACCTCGGCGCGTGCTTCGCATTCGGCGGACGTTATTTAAGGGCTCGCCCGTGGAACGCACGCGCGCGGGAAACGCGGCGCCAACCTGCGGGATGGGTCATCAAGAGAACCTCGAACAACCGCGGCGGGCGGGCGAGGGACAGGTTCGCGTCGTGGAGCTTGACGAATGCCGCCGCAAAGGCCTCCGGGTTCAGCGTGAGGTCGAGCGCAAACCGGTCCGCACGTGCTTCCCGCCATCGCGAGAAGGAACGGTCGAGCGGGCCGAGCACCGTGGATATCGCGGCGGTAAGAAGCATAAAGATCGGGATACCCGCCAGGTCGGCAATACCCTGAAGCCCTGCCCGTTCCGCGGCCCAGGGAAGGCCTACCTGGAGAAGTCCGACGATGATGAGCGATATCGATGCGAAGACTCCGAGGCCGATCGCAAAATCCCGATGCTTTTGATGTGCGAGTTCGTGCGCGAGAATCGTTTCGATCTCATCCGGCGTGTGCGAGGAGAGAAGCGTGTCCGTGACGATGACCCTTCGAGTCCGGCCGAAACCGGCGAGCGCGGCGTTCGACCGCGCGGTCTTCGCGGACGCCCGCAAGACAAACACGCCGATAACGGGAACCCCCGCCCGTTTCGCGAGCTCTCGGAACCGCTCCTCGAGACGCGGGTCGTTCAGCCGCTCAAGCCGGAAGAAGACGCGGACGAGGAGGACCGGGACGACCACGGATGCGAGCAGCGCGAAGGCGAGCCCGAGGCCCCAGGCGATGATCCACCAGGTTCCAGGAAAATCAGCGAGGAGCCAGTACAAGACCGCGACGGCTACGAGCGCGAATCCGTACCCGAGAAGACCCGCTTTAACGTCGTCGAGGGCCCACCCGGGCCATCCTTGGCGGCTGAGGCCGTACCGCCGGTCGAGAACATGGGTATACGCCGCGAACGGGAGACCGAGGGCCCAGAGACCGAGGTATAACGGCGTGACGTATCGGAAGACCGCGGCCCACGCGGGGCCGTCGCGGGCCCACTCCCGCAGCGCCGAGCTCCACCCCAATGCGAGGAATGCCAGGACCGCAATCACAAACAGGCCCGCACGGAGGGAGCCGAGCCGAAAGCGGGAACGGAATAGCTCCCTCGCGAGGGCTTGACTCTCCGCAGAAAAACCCTGGGGGTCGGCCGCCTCGGCCAACGGCTCACTTCCACAACGATGGGTACGTTCCGGGGTTCATCAGGACCCTCTTCGTGTCCGCCGCAATCCCTGATTTCGAGATGACAATCTGCTCCGAGGTCATTGACGCCGTTGCCAACGAAACCCCTTCGCCCTTGGCAGTCAGAACGGCGACGAGGTCTCCCTTCTTGATGCCCGGCGAGAGCTTGGCAACCCCGGGTACCGCGAGGTTCGAGCCGTGACAGATCGCATCGACGGCCGTGTCCTTCACCGTGATCTTCGGAATGTGAGCAAGGAGGGACTCCACCGGTCGGATCAGGGCCGTCAGCGGGCGTTCGTCATGGTCTTCGTTCCAAGCGACGACAGCGTCCTTCAGATCGAGGAGGCTACGGGCATCCCGCTCACCGAACGTCGCGGTGCGCGTCCGTCGGAGGTCGAGCATATGGCCCCCGACCCCGAGCGCCTCGCCCAGATCGTTGCACAGGGTTCGAATGTACGTGCCCGATTCGCACCGCGCGCGGAACAGAACCATTCGGCCTGAGAACTCAAGAGGCTCGAGTTCGTAAATCGATCGCGTCCGGAGTTCCCTCTTCACTGCAGACCGAACGGGCGGGGTTTGGAAGACCTCCCCAACGAATCGCTCCATCATCGCCTGGACCTTCCCCGCATCGACGTCCTGATGAAGCTGGAGAACACCAACGTATTCCTTGTCCCCATACAACATCGCGTCGAGCGCCCGTGTCGCGTCGTTGAGCCCGATCGGAAGGACCCCCGTGACCCGCGGATCGAGCGTACCTGCATGGCCCGCGCGGGACGCACCGACGAGATCGCGAACCCAGGCGGACACTTGGTGCGACGATGGCCCCTGGGGCTTGTCTGCGACGAAGACACCGAGCCGGAGAAGTTGCGCGATCGAACGTTCCTCCGGTCGCATTCCATGGCGGCTCTCGGGGGGCTCGTGCAGAACGATCAGTTCGCCCATCGCGCCACCCGCTCCGCGATCATCTCGACGATCGCCTTGGGCGATCGGTTCGAGGAGTCGATCACCAGGTCGAACCCGGACGCATCCCGGACATCAATGCCGTATATCTTGAGATACCGTGTGCGTTCGGATCGTTCCCGCTCGAGGATCTCGCGCCTCGCAACGGAGAGGCCCTTCCCCTCCCGTCCGGCGATTCGCTCCGCACGTACATCGAGCGGTGCGTCGATGAGGACCTTGAAGCATCGAATTCGACGCTTCGAGAGGAGCCAAGGCTGGACGCGGCCGTCCACGACGACGTTCATTCCTGCCACGGCACGCTTGTCGACCTCGGCAGCAATCGCCGCGTCAAGGTTTCGGTCGATCTCTTCGTGGCTCTCCGCGTAGGCGCCGAACCGCTCAAGTGTGATCCCGCGGTCTGCGGCCTCCTGACGGAATGCTGCACCGGCGGAGACGAGGTCGAATCCATGGACCCGGGCGTATGATTCCGCGACCGTCGTCTTCCCGCTCCCCGGCGGTCCGCTGATCGCGAGGATCATCGCTCCGACCTACCCGACGTCCTCCGGTCGGGCAAGTTCCACGGGCTCGCCGAGATCCTGGAGCTTCTTCCGAAAGCTGACGTACTTGAGGACGCGGGAGAGCACCTGGCTGTAGGGGATTGCGAGGAGCGAGTAGAGGAGGATCCACGCGGGGAACACATATGTGGCGAGGAAGAACGCGCCCGGCGACCACGGGACGGCGAACCAAAGGTTCCCCCGATCGACGAGCGTGGCATCGACGAACAGGCGAAGCCAGGAGAAGATGACGACGAACAACAACATCGTCCAGGCCATCGATTTCATGGGGACGAGCTGGACGTCCTGGTACTGCACCATGAGCTCCCTTTGCTTCGTCCGAAGCTTTTGCACCTTGCCTTGATTCCCTTTACGGAGGGCTTCCATCTGCTCCTTGCGGAGAGACCCCATGACGGCGTTCATCTTCGACATCCGCGCCCACGGCGTGAGGAAGTGCCGGACCACCGAGGAGACGATCGTCGTCAACACGCCCGCCAGAAGAATCGTGATTACCGGAAACTGGCCGCCGAATCCAATCAACGGATTAAGAAGGACGCCCGCGGCGAGCCCAAATGCGTTCCCGACCTCCGGGAAGATGAGCGCCCAGAAGGCCGTGATGGCAAGAAAAATCATGAGGAACCGCTGGAGGCTCTGGCGTGGAGTTGGACGCGGCCTCGCGGGGGGAGCCGCCTCACTCTCCGGCGTTTTGTCGTCCATCGGCGCGACAGAGGGGGGGCGCGCTATATCTTCTTTTCCGGAGCCGCCGTGCGGTCTCTACGCCGACGAATCACGATTCGGCGCTCAGCCGGCCTGCGGCGGTCCACCGAGCGCCGTCTGGATCTTTTGCTGCAGGTCTTCGTACCGCTCGCCCAGGGACTTCTCCTGCTTCTGGATCGCCTTGATCCGAATCGTCAGGGTCTCCTTGTGCTCTTCGAGTTCCTTTTTCAGTGCCTCGCGATCATTCGTCTGAACGAGGAGCACCCCGATGCTTTTGTAGACTGTCGCATCCGAGGAAAGCCTCGCGAGTTCCTCCAAGGTACCGTCAACCTCCCGCAGCTTCGCGTCGAGCTGGAGGCGCTGGCTCCCAAGAAGTTGAAGCTGCTGTTGGAGCTGCTGGAATTGCGCGATCTGGTTCTGGAGCTGCGGGGAGATTTCCTTCACGGTCGAACCTCCTTGACGACATTCGCGGCCACGTCCGCCCACCGAAGGTACGAGTTGAGCGCGGCCCGGAGGGCGCTCGTGTCCTCCGCCTCGATCGAGAGGAAAAGGGCTTGGCCCTTGACCGTCAGGCGAATCTTTGCTTTTGGAATGTCCCGCCCGGCTTCAGGAGCGAGGACCCGTCGAAGAATCGCCACCTCGTTCCCTTCGATTCGAATCTCCGCGCGCGGCATCGTCACCGGGCCTTCACGACCTTCTTCACGTTCGGCCGTTCTTTGTAGAAGACCTTGGAACCGCACCGTTCGCATTGAATCCCGACGGTGTTGATGTTCGTCCGGATCGGCTCCTTGCACACGGCGCACTTGTACATCAGCCGGCCTCCCGCGCTTTCTCGCCCTCTCCTGCGGGGGAAACCTCTCGCTTCACGGTCGTCGTGATAACGGGGGTGTACGCACCGCCGGCGAACGTCAGGCCGCAGTGCCGGCAGCGCCACACCCCACTGCTCTCGCGGCGGACCGCCACCGCCCTGCAGCGGGGACACGTCTGGCGGACCCTCTGGAGGCTCTCCACCTCGAGAATCCGTCGGCGGATTTTCACCCCGTACCTCGGCCCGAACCGGCCGACGGACCCCACCTTCTTAGTGCGACGCACCATCGTTCACGCCCGGATAGTTTCGCGGATTGACCGACCGACCCGTTGGCTTGTCTCGATAATCCGGCGGATTTCGTCCAAGCGGAAGCTTCCTCTTAACCCTTTTTGCATCGCGCGGAGGTCGCCCTTCTCGTCCGTCGTCACGGTCAACCGCGCGTCCGCAATCCGCTCTTCGTCCAGGTTCGGGTCGACAACGATCGTGTCGCCGATTCTCGCGCACGTCACGGACACGGGCCAGTTTTCCACGGGGAGCGGGTAGTCCTCCTTGCCAATCTTCGATGCCGGCACCTTCGTGCACGACAGCGCCGCCATGGCGCCGTAGCTGGACGCATCGAAGAGATTGCCGTCGTAATCGAGGACGTGGATGTCGATGAACATCACCCAGACCTTCTCCTTCGGCACGATGCAAAGCTTCTCCATGTTCACGGCCTTCGCCTCGCGGATTCCGCGGTCCACGACCCGTGCGAGCTCGATCGCCGAGGGGCTCGGCGGCCCTGCCTCGAACGATGGACTCGCCATCGGAATCAGCTCCGCACTCGTCGCCAAGACGCCCGAATTCGGGGTGTCCGGATACGGCTCGCCGGTGTCGATCTTGATGCCGACGAGGACGTCCGTATTTCCAAGCCGGACCCGAGCGCTGCCCTCCGCCGTCTTGATGTAGGTCTTCTCAACGATGAGCTTCCGCGGCTCGTCGAACGCCCGACCATCGCCTCGCGTCCCGGAAGCGGCGAGGCGTTGGATGTGCTCCCTCATGAGTTCTGAGATCACTTCGGTCACAGGTCGTTCACCTCCGATGGGGGCTCACCGACCGCGGCACGAGGCTCCTCGAGCTCCTCTGCGGCCGTCGCGTAGCGCCGCAGGAGCGCCTCCCGCTGGAGCTGGTAGATCCCCCTCGTGGCTTTGATGGAAAGATCGAGTGCGAAGTGGAACTCCTCGTCCGTGAGGTGGCCGTCCATCTGAAGAAGGACGACTTCCCCGGTCCGTGGCACGATCGCCATGGGGCAGTCCGCTTCGCCAAAGTTGTCCTCTTCCTTGTTCAGGTCGAGGCACACGACACCGCCAATCTTGCCGCTTGCGCACGAGGCGACGAGATCCCGCATCGGAATCCCGGCATCCGCCAGGGCGACCGAGGCAGCGGTCAGGCCGGCGCAACGCGTACCCGCATCCGCTTGGAGAACCTCGATGAAGATATCAATCGCCGTCCGGGGGAACTGCTCCGCGAACACAACGCTCGCAAACGCCTCGGAGATAACTTTGCTGATCTCGACCGACCGGCGATCCGGGCCGGGGCGCTTCCGCTCCGTCACCGAGAAAGGGGCCATGTTGTAGCGGCACTGAACGAGGGCCTTCGCCGGGTCCTGGAGATGGCGGGGATGGGCCTCGCGCGGGCCGTACGCGGCCGCGAGAACGCGGTTGTTCCCCCATTCGATGTATGCGGAGCCGTCTGCCTTCTTCAGGACGCCCGCCTCAATCTTGATCGGCCGGAGCTCGTCATAGCGTCGACCGTCGAGGCGGATGCCGTTCGCGTCAATCAGTTTCAGTTGCTTCGGAATGTGCTCCATGTCCTCCATGTCAGTTCCTCCCAGTAGGGGGAGCGACTCCCCGGCCATACGCTCCGACGAGGTACTCGCGGACGGTGTCCGTGAGGCCAACGAGGGGTGCCCGCTCCTCAATCAGGTGAATTGCGTGGACCGCGTGCCCGACGTCTGTGGGGCTTCCGTCCAGCCAGATCCGGCCGTTCTGGCCGACGAACATCTGAACGCGAGTGAAGTCCCGGATCATCGCAATCATCGTTCCCCTCTGTCCGATGACTCGAGGGACCCGGACGTGCGGAATCTCCATGATTTGCCCGCCCTGCAGACGGCCGTATTGTCGGTCCGCCATCGTGAGCTGGACATGCATCGCTTCGTCGACGGACAGGACGCCCGCGACAATCGCGTCGCCGACCCGGAGAAATCGCTCGGTATCCCCAAACTCGACCCGCCATGGGCTCTCCGTCGCATGAAGCGGGGCGGGATAAGGGGAGTTAATGTCCGTGAGCCAGTGAGACGGCCCGAGGTCGATGACCTGGCCAATCACGGCGTCCCGGGCTCGGGGGATGTAGCGACCGCTGAGGGGCACGACGTCCACGAAACCCTCACGATCCTGACGGATGCCGATATGTGCGGCGAAAATCTGGTCGCCCTCGCTGTACGTCCCAGAACCCGGCTTCAGTCCGCGTCCATCGAGGAGCTCGCCCGGGATCACAACCTGCCGTCGGGCGGGCCCACCCTCGTCCATTGGTTCCTCATCTCTCGCATGTCCGGGCGCCAAAAAGGCGGGGCCTATTTGAGCATTTGTGTTTCGGACGGGAGGGGGGAATCTCGCGGGCGAAACATGCCTTCAGAGGGGCTGGTCCACCTTCAGGATCTTCGCCTCGACGTTGCCCTTCGTCTTCGCGTTCAACCGCTCCAGGAACTCCGTCTGCATGCCCGCGGGCATCTCCACGACACCGATCCACGAACCGTTCGGCTGCCATTCCTCTCTCAGAAGTGTCCCGAACGCCTTGATGTCCCCGTAGCACTTCGCGCTGTCCTCGGCGCTGAGCCGGACGGCGATGCGCGCCTTCTCGAATCGGATCGGAATCAGCGGACGGAGCGCGTCGAGGACGTCCTTCACCTGTTCCTGGACGGGCTTGAACGGGTCCACATGGACCTTCGCCTCCTCCATCGCATTCTCGATTCGCTGCGGGGGATGCGGCGTCCCGGTCTGCGGGTTGATCGCGTTCGCCGCGATGTACTGGATGACTTGCCGGCGTTTCGCCACCTGCATCTCCCGGCGCTGCTCCGTCGTGAGCTGGATCTCGCCGCGCTTGATAATTTCCCGAGCGACCTGGACTGGTTCCGTCGTGCCGAAGAACTCCTGCATCTTCTCCTCGGAGGCTTTCGATCCCTTTCGAGCGTCCCGGAAAATCTCGTCGATCGCGAGGTTGTCGAGGACGTTCACCTCCTTGCCATCGCGCAGTTTCTGGACCGCCTCGGGCTTCACGACGACCTCGAACCGCTCGCCCGACCTCTCGATGCGCGCGATTACGTATTCCTTGAAAACGTCGTCCCGACGTTCCGTACGGAGCTCTTTGGCCATGCTTCCGCCTAGGACGCGCGGGGCAATCGGGAGAGATAGTGCTGGACTTCCTGCTCCGTAAGCCGCCGGAACGTCTCGCCTTCGACGACGAGGCCGACTTCTACCGTCTTCGCATCCAGGGTCTCCTCGCTCGCCTTTTGGAGCGCCTCGAGGCCCAGGACGACGGCATCCTCCTTCGAGAGCCCGTCCCGGTACTTTTCCTCAAACAGCTCCATCACCGCATTCCGGCCGGCGCCGATGCTTCCCGCTTTGTATGAGACGAGCGCGCCACTCGGGTCCGTTTCGTAGAGATGGACGCCGAGTTCGTCGACCCCCGCCACGAGCAGGGCAGTGCCGAACGGGCGGACGCCGCCGTACTGCGTGTAATTCTGCTTGAAGTCGCAGATTCGCTTCACGAGGATATCAACACCGATCTTTTCACTGTACGTGACTTTGTTGATCTGGGCGATCAGTCGCGCATAGTCCACGAGGACCCGGGCGTCCGCGACGAGGCCCGAGGTCGCGCACCCGACGTGCTCGTCAATCTGGAAAATCTTCTCGATACTGGATGTCTCGACGAGCCGGGAGCTGATCTTCTTGTCGGCCATCAAAACGGTGCCGTCCTTGAACTTCAGGCCCGCGGTCGTGCTTCCGCGTGTCACGGCCACGCGCGCGTATTCGACTTGGAATAGGCGGCCGTCGGGGGAGAAGACCGTGATTGCGCGGTCGTAGGCCATTTGGCCAGGTTGCATGTGAGAACGCCTCGAGAGCGCAAAAGTGGGTGTGCGTTATAAAGTTTTATACAACCGCTCTCATCTTTTTACAAGATGCATTTTCGCGCGGCGAATCGTTCCGCTTGTGCCGATCGTACGGATGGCGACGCCCTCGTCCGCCAGCGTGAGAGAGTTCAGAAGACGGATCACATCGTCTTTCGTCCGGTCCGTGCACTTCACCAATCCTCCCTCGCGTTCGACAAACAACAACTGGGGTCGCTCTCCTCTTGGCCATCCCGCAACCGCTGAATGAAAAGCCGCGACAAGGACTCGTCCAAGCTCCGGCCTCTTTAGGGCAAAGGCGATGTAGCGGATCCGCGGCCGCCGGCGTGTCACGGAGGGCGCATCTGCCCTTGGCGGATGGACTTGCCGCCGGAGAGGCCGCCGATCGCAAAGAGGGGCGCCAACAAGGAGAAAATGCCGGAGAGGAGCGCCCCATGGATGTGAACCTCGAATGATTGGCCCATTGGACGTACCCACGAGCCGCTGCGCTCACCGGGAGGGAAAGAAGAAAAAGGGGGGAGGAGGTCAGCGTACTTCGTCGACTTCGGGCAAGGCGGTGTAGACGGGATTTGAATCCCGACCGAGGAGCGACTTCGACTTCACTCCGGTGATCACGATCAGGATGCGCACGGTCCGGTCGAGGGCCGGTTCGACGGAGCATCCCCAGATGATCCGGGCCATGGGGTTGATTTTCTGTCCCACGATCTCCGCCGCCTTCTCCGCCTCGCTCACGGTTAGATCCGGGCCGCCAACGACTCGGATGAGGGAGCCCCTCGCATGGGTGAGGTCGACCTCGCCAAGCAAGGGCGATTCGAGGGCCTCGTTGATCGCGGACTCGACGCGGTCCCGTTCCTCTTCAGACTCGCCGATTCCGATCATCGCGACACCGCCGCCCTTCATGATCGTCATGAGGTCCGCGTAGTCCAGGTTTACAAGGCCGGGCTTCGTGATGATCTCCGTCATGCCCTTGATTGACTGCATTAGGATTTCATCGGCGACCTTGAACGCGGCATCGATCGGGAGTCGGGGCACCAGCTCGAGCAACTTGTCGTTGTAGATTACAATCGTTGTGTCGCAGAACTTGCGAAGTTTCTCCAGGCCCGCCTCCGCGTTCTCCATGCGGATCTTCCCTTCGGAGCGGAAGGGCATCGTGACGATGCCCATGACGAGCGCCCCTTCCTCCTTTGCGAGGCGGGCGACGTATTGCGCGGCACCCGTTCCGGTCCCGCCGCCCATCCCTGCGGTGATGAACGTGACGTGCGATCCTTGGAGGAACTCACGGATTTCCTCTTCGCTCTCGTGGGCCGCCTGCTCTCCGACCTCCGGGAGTGCACCGGCGCCGAGACCCTTTGTCAGGCGCTTTCCGATGAGAATCTTCTTTGGGGCGTGGACGGCAAGGAGGTGTTTCGCATCTGTGTTAACCGCACAGAGCTGCGCGCCGGTGATCCCGGCCTCCGAGCACCGATTGACCGTGTTCGAACCACCGCCGCCGCAACCAACGATCTTGATTGAGACATTCAGAGACTCGACGATCTTTGCGATTTCCTCGTCCGCCTCGGCCTTCGGTGGCGGGGCCTTCGCGGCCGGTACCTCCTTCGCGCGCGACTCCTCGTGCCGAGCCAGGGCCTGGCTCACAATTGATTTGACCATGTCCATCCCATCCCGATGGATTCTGACGGCCGCCGCCATGGGGATTAGGCTATTTAAAGATAGTCATACGGATGTCCGACGCAAGAGCCTCGAATGGCGGACAGCCTAGGAGGCCCTCGTCTCGGCGGTTCCGCCCGCGTCGACGACAATCCCGGTCTCGCGAATCTCGAAGGGATACACGAACTCGTCGTGGCTTGAGCCCTTGTACTTTTCAATCGAGATGAATCGCTTGATCCCGGTTTCGTCCCGCAGCTTGTGGAGCCGGATTTCACCGCGTGCGAGGAATGCCTCCGGCGGCACGTTGCCTTCCTCCGGGAGCTCAACCGTCAGGAGCGACGTCACTTGCGACTCCGCGAGGAATCGCATGAAGCTCTGGGTCGTGAGCGTCTCCTCGAAGTCCCGCATACAAAAGTACCGCAGCGCTGTCATCGAGTCGACCACGACTCGCTCGTACCGCCGCTTGATAAACAGATTCTTCAGCAACTGCTGGAGGGAATGGACCGTGACCTCGTGGCTCTCGAAATCCGGTGTCTTGCGAATTCGGTCGTCGATCTCCCGAAGACGCCGAGGTTCGACCTCCGCGCTGATCTCGAGCACAGGCGTTGGCTCGAAGCGCCGAATGTCACTGTTCGCGTCGAGAATCTCGATGTCGTCCGGGCTCCAGCGGAAGGAGCGCATGTTTGCCTTGATCTCGTTCGGCGGCTCCTCGAGAGCGACGAAGAGACACCGCTCCCCGCCCTGGACGCCATCCAGGAGGAATTGCATCGCGAGCAGCGTCTTCCCGCTGCCGGGTGGGCCAGACACGATGTACGGCCGTCGGGGGACGAGGCCGCCGTGGAGCATCTTGTCGAGCCCCGAGATTCCCGTGCGAATCCTGCCGTTCGTCATCGGCGCCCTCCCGGCGGGGGGAGCACGACGGTTGGCGGCGGGGGCGGCACTGGCGGCGATTTCAGGCGCTCCTGAATCGCCGTCTGCGCGTGAAGCGCGGCCTTCAGAGCTTTCTCGTAGTTCCGCCGGTGGAGCTGAAGCATCGCTCGTGCAAGCATCCGGTCCACATCCGTGACCGGGATTCTCAGTCGGTGCGCGTCGTCGATCCCCCTGAGCACGCCATCGATGACCGTGGAAACCTCCTCGACGATCCTCTGCTCGAGATACCCCTCGCCGAGCTGGCGTGCGCGGAGGCCGGAGAGCCTTACCGTCCCCTTCGGATCCACGGTGATGCCGCTGTCATTGATCGTGAGCGGTCGAATTGCGTCGTCGAACGAGGACCCACGGTACTTTTCGATTGAGGCCGCGCGCCGAATCGTGTTGCCCTCGAGCCACTTGTGAAGACGGATCTCGCCGCGGGACAGGAAGAACTCCGTCTCCAGGACGGTGGGGTTTAATCGCTCGGATACAAGGACCGAGGTCGCCTCGAGTTCGGAGAGGAACCGGAGGAAGCTCTGAATCATGATTCGAGAGTCCTCGCCCTGCATGCTAAACATCTTCAGCGCAGTGAGGGAGTCGATGACGATTCGCTTGTACCGTTCCTTCGTCCGCTCGAGGCGGGCGAAGAACTCTTGCTTGAGCATCTTCTGGACGCTGTGGACGGAGACTTCGAGGGCGCGGATCTGGGACGACTGGCGTATTTCGCCGACGTCCTCCAGGTCTCGCACGTCCAGCGTGGTGCCGACGTCGATCACGCTCCGCGTCCGCTTGTGGGCTTTGATGTCCGGGGTCGCATCGAGGATCTTGAGCTTGTCCAGGTTCCAGCCAAACGCGGAGACGTTCGACTTCACCTCGTTGGGCGGCTCGTCGAGCGTGACCATCAAGCAGGGTTCGCCCCGGGTGAGCCCAGTCGCGATAAAGTGCATCGCCAGAATCGTTTTCCCGCTTCCGGTGGGGCCCGAGATGACGTACGGCCGGCCGGAAATGAGACCGCCGCCGAGCATGGCGTCAAGTCCCGGCACGCCGATAGAAATGCGGTCCATGGGGTCCGCCTGAGCCGGAGTCGATTCATCGCTTAGTTTAAGGATATGCCTCTCAAAATCGCGGGAATGCAAATGGAAGTGAGAATTAGGAGGAAAGAAAGAAGAGAGAAGGAAAATGCCCCGATAGCGGGGGATGGATGTCCCGGGGCCGAGCCGTATCTCCGGCCCCTTTTGAACCATCGATCTCCGGGTTTCGCACCCAAGACCTGGGAATCCTGGGCTATGAGCCCGACGGGATTTTAGGCCACAGGGCCTGTGGACCCCGGGTCTCCTAGCTACCCCACCCCGCTATCTTCTTCGGGGCAGTTCGACGATTCAAGCAACTGAGATAAACCTATCGAGAGGCCCGCATTACGCAGGCCTGATGGCCGATCGGGCCGCCGTGTACGGCCGATTCGCGAAGTACTACGACTTCATTTACGAGAATCTCGTCGACTACGACGCGGACGTTCAGTACCTTGAGGGCGTGTTCCGAAGGTTCCTCCGAAAACGACCGCAAATCATCCTTGACCTCGGTTGCGGGACCGGGAGTCACGCAATACGGTTCGCACGCCGCGGCTACGATGTTGTGGGCCTCGACACTTCCCGTGGGCAGCTCGCAGTCGCCCGCCGCAAGGCCAGGGAGGCCGGCTTCAGGATTCGACTCGTGCACGGGAACATGGGCTCGTTCGAGCTTGACAGGACGTTCGACGTCGTACTTTGCCTGTTTGGCGGGTTTGGGTACCTACTGAAGACGCGGGACGTGCTCGGATGCTTTCGCTGTGTCCGCCGCCACCTCGCACCAAACGGTATGTTCGCTTTCGAATTCTGGCAAAGCTCGGGCGTGCGACCTCCGCCAGACCGGTCATGGCTCCATCGCACCGGGAGGGGTATCGAGCTGTTTCGCCTCGCGGAGTCCCGCTATGACCGGAGGACCCGTCGTCTGCCGATTGATTTCCGGTTTTTCGTGTTCAGGGGGCGAAAGCTCATCGACCGATTCAACGAGATCCATACGGTTCGAACGTACACAGTGCCGGAGATGCGGCGCTTGTTGCGCCATGGCGGTCTCACGATGCAGGCGGCCTTCGAGGGTGTCCCGGGCCAGGGGCCGACGTTCCGGCCAGCCAAAAAGGGGATGTTCCGAGTGTTTGCCGTATGCCGGCCCGCAACGAACTTACGGACAGGAAGGCTCAGAAGAACTTCCGGAACCGGAGGAGGTCCTCGAGGTCCCCATTGATCCGAAGACGTCCCGTCGCATACGCCTTCATCGGCCCGATTTCCCGGGAGATGAGGCCGCGGATCGTCGCCGCATCTGCGATGATCGTGATGTCAGCGTTCCCGATCGGGCCATCCCGAAGCCCGTCGATGCGAGAGTCCTTCAGAACGGAGTGATATTCCGTGCCGTCCTTGAGGTCGAGAAGTACCGTCTTCTCGAGCCCTTGAAGTTCGCCCCGCAGTTTTGCGTCTTCCTGGACCCGGGCGTTGAATCGCGCGATCTGCCCCTCAATCTCGTCCCTCATGGCTTCGCGTCTCCGAACTCATCGAGCTTCCGGGTTCCCGCCGCCGAGAGCAGGCGCTTTGATGTATCCCACGACGCCCGCGTGTGCGGAGGCAACGAGCCTTTCTCGTGGATCCACCTCTCGAGGAAGGCGATGGTTTCCTGATCGTGCGGGTAGCCGCTTCCGATCTTGCCACCAAGTTCAGCCTCGATCCTCCGCATTTCGTCGTCCCGCCTCACCTTCGCGAGAATCGAAGCCGCGGAAACGACCGGGAACAGGTCGTCGGCGCCGTGCTTCGATACAATCTCCACGTCGAACGGTAGCCGCCGTGCGATCGCCCTGCGGAACTCGAACTCGTCGACGTCGGCGGAGTCCACGTATGCGATTTCGGGGTGCAGTTGCTCAATAATCGTGGCGAAGAGCTTGGCCTCGAATTCGTTCAGGCTCATCTCCGCCCGCATCTCGTCGATGTTCTCCGCCGGGATTACGTGGATCTCATGGCTCGCAACCTTCCGGATCTCCGGGGCGAGGGCCTCGCGCCGCTCGGCGGTGAGCTTCTTCGAGTCGCGCACGTTTAACTTCCTCAGGAGAGCGTCGGATTCGATCGCGACACCCGCGACCACCAGCGGGCCGATCACAGGCCCCCTTCCGGCCTCGTCAACGCCGCAGATCACCCGCTCACCCCAAAGAGCTCGCCCGCGATCTCCTGGACCCGGGCGATGACTTCGGCCTCATCCACGGTTCTCATGGATCCGCCCTCGACGACGACCTTGCCGCCCACGATTGTGGATCGGACATCTCCCCCCTGGCACGTGTAGACGAGGTGGCGAATCACGCTTTCGCGATTAAAAGGCGTCGCATGCGGGCGCCGGAGGTCGACAACCGCGAGGTCCGCGGACTTCCCGACCTCAATCGAGCCGAGCCGGTCCTCCAT
>CAYOUM010000016.1:0-14047 GCA_964407185.1 uncultured Methanomassiliicoccales archaeon
TTAACTCTTCTCCTTGGGGTGACGCGGCCTCAAGCGAGGTGCTCACAATCTTGAGAGTGATTCCTCCGATCTGCGTCATCCGATTCCAAAGAATGTGACGAGGTCGTAGTAGACCGTGTACGACGCAAAGAGGACGACGAGACCCCCCGCAACGGGCTTCACGTACGGCCGGAACCGCGTGATGTACGACACGGTCGTCTGCTTCGCGAGGGTGATATACGTCGCGGTGATGGTCATCAGGAGGCCGCTTCCGGCCGCCATCGAGAGAAACACAACGACACTGTCCGCCAGAGAGAGCGAAAGGGCTCGGAAGAGTACGCTCAGAAACACCGGGAGCAAGCAGCTCGTCGAGATGAGAGCGTATGCAGTGCCAAAGAGAAGAAACGACAACGTGTTTCGCGCCTTCGGGGCCCGGACTGCGGGGATGTAGGTCCACGGGGACCTATCGATTGCAAGAAGGATGCCGAGTGCGATGATCCCAAAGGCGGTCGTCAGAGAGACCCACGGGAGAGTGGACGCGAGTGCCGAGGTCGCCTCGGAGGTCCCAAGGCCGCGGATCGTCGCCGCAACGAGGCCGCCCATGCCGCCATAGACAATCGCGAAGCCGGCCGGCGCCATCGCTCCGAACGTGACTCCGCGCGTCGCGCTCTGCCGAAACGCAGTTCGCGTCGAAGGCTCCAAGAAACCCCGCCCTACCGCCAGGATCGAGAATCCGATCGAAAGGATTCCGAGACCGGTAAGGCCGATGATCACATCGAGGGTTCGATTCCGATCGAGATCGAGGAAGTTGTGCGCGACCGCACCGACGGCGAGGCCGCCCCCAACGAGGGAGACGACAAGCCCACCTGTGAAGAGTCGGTGGCTCCCGGACAGAGGGACTGCGTCTGGCATGTCGTCCTCACGCCGGCCCACGTAATACGTGATGAATGCGGGCAGCACGGAGACCGAGCATGGCGAGAAGAAACTGATCACGCCCGCCGCGAATGCGATCGCGATGTCGACTTCACTCACGGCTCATCCCAGCGCGGCCCGCACCCTTGCGTCGAGATCCTCGTACGTAACGGCGCCAAGCCATTTCCATGCGATCCGCCCCTCCTTATCGATCAAGTACTTCAGCGGGAGACCGGACACGAGATACGTCCCCGCGAGGCCCTGATCGGCAGGGGCGAACGGCCGGAGGCCGGGCTCCCACGTCCCGTAGCGGCTGAGCCCTCGGAGGAAACGCCACGCCTCGGCCGGACTCTCGGTGCCGAGGGAGCCCCCGACATCAATCGATATCATCGCGAAGTCATTGGAGGCGTACGCGTTGTGCACGGCCTGGAGGACCCCATCCTTCATTTCCCGGATGCATGTCGCACAGTTTGAGCCCATGAAGTCGATGAGGACGACCTGCCCGCGATGGCCGCTGAGGTTCCACGCGGTCCCGTTCACATCGACGATCATGAAGTCGGGGGCGAGCTGGCCGAGGGATAGCCCAACGGTGTCGGGCGATTGGGAGTTCGAGGCCCATGGCTGCGCGAGGACGATCGCAATCGCAACGGCAAAGACGACGACGAGCAC
The DNA here is from genome assembly GCA_964407185.1 of uncultured Methanomassiliicoccales archaeon. GTDB lineage: Archaea > Thermoplasmatota > Thermoplasmata > RBG-16-68-12 > RBG-16-68-12 > EA-19. The sequence goes on from CAYOUM010000016.1 coordinate 1,561, forward strand.
AGCGATCGCAAGGAGGAGCTTCCGCGCCTCCTTCGTCATCGACCGCCTGCGTGTGCCTCCCAACCGCGCCCGCTCCCACTCCCTTCGCGGCGCCCTTGAACCGCCGCGGGTCACCACCCCATGGGCGACACGCCCTATTTATCTCGTCGCTCAAAGCGCTTCGCTGCGGGAGGACTTATATCCGTTCGGCGATGGGCACCGTGATGGACACGGATGCGATCATGGCCGTGGCTCTTGAGCTGGCCCGCCAGACGGACGTGCCTCCGGATTCCGGCATCGATCTCCCCGCCAAAGATGTGCGGAGGGTCCTGTTCGGGATCGACATCGATGCGGGGGAGCTCCTCCTCGCGAAGGAGAAGGGATACGACCTCGTGATCGCCCATCACCCGACGGGCGGTGGCTCGCAGGTCAACTTCCCGAAGGTCCTCGCAAAACACGCCGTGCTCCTCGAGAAGGCGGGTGTGCCGCGGGATGCTGCGGAGCGCGCGGTCCGAGCGCTTTTCGACGACCATGAACCCGCGGCTCATGCAAGGAACTACGATCGGCTCCCTAGCGTAGCGAAACTTCTTGGCATGCCCCTGATGGCGATTCACAATCCATGCGACGAAATCGGTCGGCAGGTCATGGACGAGAACCTGCGGGCAAGCCTCCCGCCAAGCGCGAAGGTCCGAGACGCGATCGCGGTCCTGAATCGCCTTCCGGAATTTGATCGCGCGCAAACGAAGATCGTCGTCCGCATGGGCCGCGAGGAGAACCCTCTCGGGCGATGGGTTGTGATCCACGGCGCGGGGACGAACGGGGGATATCCGGTCGCAAAGGCGGCCTTCGACCATGGCATCGACACCGTTTTCTACATCCACATCGATCCCGGGCACCTCCGCCGACTTCGAGACGAATACGGCCGAGAAGGCTCGAAGACCCTCGTCGTCACGGGCCACATCGCCTCGGACAGCATCGGCATCAATGTGCTCGTCCGCGAGCTGAGGAAACGGGGCCTGACGGTCGACTGCATCAGCGGAGTCCTCGACGTCGAGCTTTAAGTTTTCGCGTAAGTCGCAATAGAAACAAAGAGGAAACGTTAACTATTCACGATCACTCCCCGAACCCGGGTCTCCATGTCGCCGTTCGAGCTTACCGTCATCGGCAACACGCCGCTCACCCCATTGAAGGACATCGACGAGGTCTCTTTGATCTTCCTCACGCAGATCGGGTACATCCCGAAGGGCTACGACCCGAAGACGGAGGCGAGGTCCGTGCGGGAGAGCGTGCCTTATCGCCTGTTCGTCGAATGCTTCTTGGGACGCGCGGACCGCGGATGGACCGTTGAACAGCTCGCGATGAAGTTGAAGACGACGAAGGCCACGATTTACCGCCACATCAACAAGCTGAAGGACATGGACCTCCTTGACGAGGTCGACGTGACGGAGCGGGGCGGTCCCAAGAAGGGGTACAGGATTCGATACGGGAACCTCGCAAAGGCGTGGAACTTCGTGGAGTCGAACGTCGAGATCGCAATGGAGAACTATCGGAAGACGATCGACCACATGCAACGGCTCACGGAGGCGAGGAGGTGACGGCAATGCCGGGGGAAGACGAGATCGTCCTCACGAAGGGGTCGCGGTACCGAATCACTTCCATGGAGACTCGCGATAAGCCTCTCATCACGCATGGAATCTTCCGGGGCTACGCGGCGGTCGGCCCAGACGATGGGCTGTGCGTCGAGCTAGACTCGTCCCACGCGGACCTCGCGGGAAAGATTCGAATCATCCCTTGCCATATGGTCATCTCGATCGACGTCGTCCAACAGGCGGAGGAGAGGCGGGAGAAGGAAAAGCCCGGGACGATGTACGGATGATTGCCTCGGAGCCGTTCCTCCGCGACCTGTGGGAACGTCTCGGGACCGGAGAGGTACGGAGGAAGGAGGAGCTCCAGCGGGTGAAGGCGGAGCTTGTCCGGAGACACCGCCTCCCCGGTCTGCCTGGCGACGCAGAGATTCTCGCACGCGCGCCCGCCGAGCTTCGCAGGGAATTTGAGGACCTGCTTCGCGTCAAGCCGACCCGGTCCGCGTCCGGCGTCGCAGTTGTCTCTGTGATGACCCCGCCGCACGCCTGCCCGCACGGCGTGTGCATCTTCTGTCCCGGTGGGCCCCGCTTTGGGACCCCGCAGTCGTACACGGGCACCGAGCCGGCTGCCCGGCGTGCCGCCCGTCACGGCTACGATCCGCGCGCCCAGACCGCCGCACGCATCGCGCAGCTCCATGCCATGGGACATCCAACAGATAAGATCGACCTCATCATCCTCGGCGGCACCTTCAGCGCGCTCAACACGGCGTCCAAGGAAGCGTTCGTGAAGGGGTGTTTTGACGGCCTCAACGGTGTCGAAGCACGGAACCTTGAGGAGGCCCACCACATCAACGAGACGGCATCGGCGCGGTGCATCGGCCTCACGATCGAGACAAAGCCAGACTGTTTCACTGAGAACGAGGCGCGGGAATGCCTTCGCTATGGGACGACACGCGTGGAACTCGGGATCCAGACGACGCACGACGACGTCCTGATGCTCGTAAACCGGGGACACACGGACGCTGAATCACGCATTGCGACCATGCGCGTGAAGGATGCGGGACTGAAACTGTGCTATCACATGATGCCCGGTCTCCCGGGGAACGACGTCGACCGGGACCTTGCCTCCTTTCGAGCGATCTTTGAGGACCCCGAATACCGACCGGACATGCTGAAGATCTATCCGACCCTGGTCCTCGAAGGCACGGGACTGCATACGATGTGGAAACACGGTCGGTATCGCCCCTTGAGCCTCGTGGAGTCAGTCGAGCTCGTCGCGAAGATGAAGGCGATCGTCCCGCCATGGGTCCGGATCCAACGGATCCAACGAGAGATTGGGACCGAGGTGATCGAAGCTGGGCCGACGAAGGGCGACCTCCGAGTGCGGGCTCAGAGACACCTCGCGCAACAGGGACTGCGATGCCGATGCATCCGCTGTCGGGAAATCGGACTACAGCGAACGTCCGTACGACCCGAAGACCTCCGAATCCGCCGTACGGAGTACGGAGCGTCTGGTGGGCTCGAAGTCTTCCTCTCCGTCGAGGACGACCGAGGGGACGCGCTCGTTGGATATGCACGGCTGCGTCTCTGCGACAAGGGTGCGTTCGTCCGCGAGCTGAAGGTCTTCGGCCAAGTCGTGCCCATATCCGCGGAGCCCGGTGGGCGATGGCAGCATCGGGGGTACGGGGCGAAGCTGCTCATGGAGTGCGAGCGTATCGCGTCCGAGGAACACGGTCGTCACAGCCTGGTCGTTACAAGCGGGGTCGGGGTGCGTGAGTACTACCGGCGGTTCGGTTACGTGCGAGTGGGTCCCTACATGTCGAAGACGATCGGCTCGGCGTGAGCCCAACCCACGTCTTCTGTGCTGCCTACGCAACCGCCGCCGTCCCATGGACCAGGCCCGCCGCTTCGAGGACCGCACGGCCCAAAGTAAGGAACGCGTCTTCCACACTCTCTCCCGTTTTCGCGCTCGAGACGAACCCGCGGGTTCCGCATTTTCGTGCGAGGGCTTCGATTTCCTGTTCGGATTCTGGCTTCGATCGGACGAGGTCCACCTTGTTCCCGACAATAACCATCGGAATCGATTTGTCGAACGCGCGGAGTTTCGGAATCCAGTAGTCCTCGAGACCTTCCTTCGACTCGGGGCGGGTGAGGTCATACACGAAGAGGACTCCCTTCATGCCTTGGAGCGCAAACTCCTGGATCTCTCGATACGCCCTCTGGCCGAGGATGTCCCAGATGAGAAGTGTGAGGTCGATTGTCCTACCCCACGCTTCGACGCGGAGGCCTTTTTTCGTGACCTTCATCCCGATCGTCGAGAAATATTCGTCCGAGAACTTGTCGATCACAAACCGGCGGATCAGCGAGGTCTTTCCGACCGCCGCATCCCCGAGCAACAGGATCTTCCGCCGGACAAAATCAGGGCACATCGAGAGGTCCTCGCAAGATGTTTTCAAGCCGCTCCAGGAGTCAGGCGGACGGGCAGGGCTCGCTCCCGGTAACGACCCTCCGCGAGGTTCACCATGATCCGTTCCAGGCCAGCGTGACGTTCCGTCGTAACGCCGGAGCCGACAAGCGGGTGTTCGTACTCAGATTCGAGGTCCGCGAGCGCGGCGCTCATCTCCGCATGGAGGTTGTATGGCTCCGAGCCCCGGACGACTGCGGCGAGAATCGCCCACTTCCCTCCGAGCACCCCGATCCGGAGTTTCCCGAAGCGGATCTCGCTCAGCTCCCCCTTTCCATGGGAAAACGAGTCCTGGATAAAGTCCTGAACCGCAACGACCATCCCGCTCATGACTTCGGAATCTCGGTACTGGTGCGCGTGTCGCGTGTAGTGCTTCAGGAGATCTCCGCCTCGATGGAGGAGGAAGACATCCTCGATGTCTGCAGGCGCGAATGATCCAGTCTGCGGGGATGCCGCGGCGTCCTTCCCCTTCCTGTCCCGCTCGAGCTTCTTGTAGAGTCTGTACGTAAGGAAGGCAAGCACGAAGCCCTCAAGCAGGACGATCCCGACGGCCGCGACAAGCACGGCTTCCGCGACCTCGGGAGAGACCATGATGCGCCATCGATCACTGCGGATGCGGGCACTAAATACGTTCTCTCCCCGTTATCAGAAGCGGAGACCGTGCGGGGCATGCCGTGTGCCACACGGTGAGTCGCCGGCCTAGTCCCGCGCGATTGGACGTCCGACATTCTCGAAGCGGGCACGGCCATCCAGGAGGCCCCGCAGAGTCTCGGCGAGGCGGCCGGCGGGGAGCCGGATCTGCGCCATCGAGTCCCTCTCGCGAAGCGTAATCGTGTCGTCCTGGAGCGTCGTGTGGTCCACCGTCGCGCAAAACGGTGTGCCGACCTCGTCCATCCGCGCGTACCGCCGGCCAATCGAGCCGCTTTCATCGTAGGACGCATCGAACTGGGACCGAAGTTCCCGACGGAGGGCCATGGCCCGCTCCGGCATCCCGTCTCGGGAGAGGAGGGGGAAGACTCCGATCGTCACAGGGGCAAGAGCGGGCGGGAGTTGCAGAACGGCCCGCTCACCCGGCCGGTAGCAGAGGTCGAGGAGTCCCCACAGGTTCCGGTCGACGCCGAAGCTCAGCTCGATCACGTGCGGGACAACCTGCCGGCCGTCGGTGCGGACGGAAAGGTCCGTCTTCGACAGGGCGGCGTGACCTGAGAGGTCGTGGTCCGTCCGGTAGTGGACGCCGCCGAGTTCGCGGTAACCCCCGAGGCTGTCCTGCGACACTTGGATGTCGAAGTGGATCTTGTTGTAGAACGCACGCTCGCGCTCGTCGAGCTCTGCGAACCGGAAGCGATCCCGAGGGATCGCGAGCGCGCCCAAGTAGAACCGCTGGACCATCACCATGTGATATACATAGAACGGCGGCAACCCCTGTCGGATGAGTTCGTCCGTCGTTCGCTCCGAGGCCGTGGACCCTGTCTTCTCCCGCGCGAACGCGATCCGAAGCTTTTCGTCGCGCACGACATCGATCGGGAGCTGGGAATCGAACGTGGCGGGATCGAAGAAGATCTGCAGCTCCGCCTGGAGAAACTCCCGCATCCGATATGTGCCTTGGCGGGGCGAAATCTCGTTCCGATACGCGCGGCCGACGATCGCGAGTCCGAGCGGGAGCTTCCGGCGCAGTGCTTCGAATTCGCGCTTGAAGTTGAGATACACGCCCTGCGCGGTCTCCGGCCGGAGATAGGCGCGATCTTGGCCGAGTGTCCCGACACCGACGGGGAACATCATGTTGAACGGCCGCGCGGGGCCGAGCGCACCCTTGCATCGCGGGCAGCGAATGTTGAGCTCGCGAATCTTCGCGTCCACATCGGCGGGCAAGAGCCCTTCGTGCTCCTCGTGTGTCACCGCCTCGATCAGGTGGTCGCCGCGGAAGCTCTCCCCACACTTCGTGCACGCGACGAGGACATCCGTGAAGTGGTCCACGTGGCCGGAGGCTTTCAAGCTCACCTCCGGCAGCACGGTTGTCGTGTCGATGAGGTGGTAGTTGTCGCCGAGGCCGAGGAAGTACGCGAGCCAGAGGTCCTCCCATTTCCGCTTCATGCGGGCGCCGAGGTGACCGTAGTCGTAGAAGCCCGCGAAACCTCCGTAGAGGTCGACGGCGGGCCACAGGAAGCCGCGGCGCACGGAGAGCGACGTGAGTTCGTCGTACCGCGACGCCATCGGAGGGCGGTAAGGTGACGGATTCAATAAACCATCGGTGGCATCATGTCAGGACGGACACGACATCGAGCTCGTAGAGCATCGCGAACAGCCGGTCCCCGGTATCAACGATCGGGAGCTGGCCAAAGTCGTGTCGGTCCATGATTCGCGCCGCCTCGCTCGCGCCGCTCTTCCGGAAGAGCGTCACGGGCTTCTTGATCATCACGTCCCGCACGGGAATCCTAGGCAGCTCGACCTTCTTCTCCTCCCATACGAGCCGCATCACATTCCGCAAGCCTTCCCAGTTCCAAGCGTCATCCTCCTCTGCGAGGCCGAGGGTGTGCACCGCGGTCTTCCCGTTGATTGTGGTGAGATTGAAGATGTCGCGGTCAGAGACGATTCCAGACAGATGCGCTTCGGAATCGAGGACCGGGAGCGCAAACACCTTCCCGAGTTTGAGGATCTCGGAAGCGACGTTGATCGGCGTCGATTCGTGCACGGCCACGCACGGAAGGCGCACGAGGTCCTCGGCCGGCGTGTCGATCTCCATCGAGGCGATGACCTCCATCAGGTCGGCGGGCGTCACAATCCCGGCAAGACGCTCGCCGCGGACGACAGGGAGGTGATGGAGATCTTTCTGGACAAGGAGATGCGCAAGGTCAGAGAGGGGCGCACCCGCCTGGATTGACGGGTAGTCCCGCACCATGATCATTGCGAGCTGCTCCTCCTCCGGCTTCGCGAAGATATGCTTCCGTGCGACGAAGCCCGCGAGGGTTCCATCCGCCCGGACGACGGGGAGGCCTGTGAGCTTGTGCTTCACGAGGATGCGGAGAACGTCCGTCCGGGTCCCAGGCACGGTCGCGGTCACGGGATTCCTTGTCATGACGTCCGAGACGCGGAGCTCCGTTTTCGACGCCGGGGGCTTCGCACGACCGCCTTTCTTTGCCACGCAGGACCTCCAAGGTACACAAGCGCGATGTCCGCCTCGACCGCCCGAAGGAGCCCTACGAAGAGGTCGCCCGCTTGCGGGATATCGAGGACAACGAGGTTCGCCGGATCGCCGACGCGAACGCCAAGATTCGAGGGTTCGCTTAAACCTTTTCGCCCGCGGAGCGCCATCGCCACGATATCGCGCGCGGAGACGCCGCCCTTCAGGCGGGACACCTTGTACGCGAACTCCATCTCCCGAAGGATCGACGGTGAGTTCACCATCGCGTTGTCCGTTCCGAGGTAGACCTCGAGGCCGTGGTGGAGGAGACGCGGAATGTCTGGAATCCTCCCGAAGAACACGTTGCTTCGTGGACACACGACGACCGCAACGCCCGCGTCCGCACACCGTGCGAGATCCGCGTCCGCCGCCTCCGTCATGTGGACGAGGAACGAAGGCTTCAGGTCGAGCACGCCATCGATCTCCTCCCGGACGCGCTCCGAGCAGTGTGTCGCAAACATCTTCCCCGCACGTTGGACATGCTTCGCGAGCTTCTCGATTTCATCGCGTGGCCAGTCGAGCGCGCTCGAGATCCCTATGCCGTCCGCAACGCGCAGGATTGCGTCGATCTCCTCGCGACGGTACTCAATTCGTTCGGGGCGACCGAGCGCGAGAGGCATTACGGGCCGGCCGAGCGCCGAACGCAGCAGGAGCCGGAGACCGGAGAGGCCGCCCTCGCGGAAGTCCCAGAAGGCGGCCACGCCGGACCGGACCATTGTGTCGATCGCTGCCCTCATGGCGTCCACGAGGTCCTCGTCTTTCGACGCGGCAAGGATTCGATGCTTCAGTCCGCGGGGTGGCGCGACGAGATCCTCGAGGCTCCCGATGAGTTCCTGGCGGACAATCGCGTCCGCGATGTGGGTGTGCGCATTCAGAAATGCGGGAATCACGACGCCCTTGGCGAGCGGGTCCTTTGGAATGGAACGGGAGATTCCCGCGACGATGCCGTCCTCGATTACTACGGAGCCGCGCGCGAAGCCGTCGTCGCGGAGGACCGTACCCGCGAGGACGTCCATGGCGCGGCGATGAGGGATGTGACGATAAATCCTTGGCGGGTTCGACCGCCGTCAAATAAAGGCTATTTGAGTCTGGACGAATCCAATGTCGAAGCGACCGAGGTGCCGGTTTCCGCAGGTCCGTTCCAGGGCAGCCATGGGGGCACGGCGTGGGGACAGGAGATCTGACTTCGGTCGCGTTTTCCTTCAGGACCTTGATGTCCTGAAACGTTTATACCGCGAGGTGGGTTAGAGCGCCCCCGCGCCACCGTAGCTCAGCCTGGTTAGAGCGGCAGTTTCGTAAACTGCAGGTCCGGGGTTCGAATCCCTGCGGTGGCTTTTGCATCAGACGCAAGACCGTTGGGGACTCGAAGAGTCGGTCCCTCCCTGAGGCCGGCCTCTAAGAGAGCAAAGTCCCTAAGAGGTTGGCCCATCCGAGGGCGTATAGGCTGGCGATTAGGACTAGGTCCGCTTGGCGCAACCGCTTCGACTCTGTCGATAATGCGACCGTGCCGAGCGCCACCGCGACCGCCATGAGGACGGCACTTAGTGTGAAACCCCCTGCCTTTCGACCTGCGTCGCTCGCGGCGATGAGGTGCGCTTCCGCCTCCGCCTGCTGGGCCTCCACATCCGCCAACAGGTCATCCGTGTAGGTAGTGTATGCATTCCACACCTGATTGAACCCCGACGTATCATAGTCGTACACTGCGCTCTCCAAGTCCGCAGCAAGGTAGTAGCCCTCCGCGTACCCGTACGTCGATTGAAGGAGGAAGATGGCGATGGATCGTTCGCGTCCGGCGTCCTCGGCGAAGCCTTGCGCATCGAACTCCGACGCAGTGAAAGCGTGCACTTCAGCGGAAACAAGGTAGTCAAAGTCCGCGTCGACGACACGCCCCACCTCAAGACTCCGCTCACTTGCACGAGCCTGGGCGGCGAGGCCGGCCCGGGTCTCCTCATTCGCCCGACCCGACTCCAAGGAGTTCAGGAAACCGCACACGACGGCCGTGGCCGCGATCACCGCAACCAGGACCGTGATGATCTTCGCGAGTCGATCCTGGCGCTTTGGCGCCTCTTGAGGAGGCGTCCGAGGCTGTTCCATCATGCCCGCGAGGGACTTGCACTTGACACCTTTAACGTGCGCCTCCGTGCCGATGCCGAGTTGGGGTTCGTCGCACAATACGCGGTGTCTTTTCAAGTCGCTTTCCGGTCGGAAGCCTGCCGGGGGGCAGGATGGTCGGTATGTGTGGATCTCGGGCGAGTCAGCAAGCGAAGCCCAATCAGGGAGTTCGTTGCGACTGGGCATTTCGCGTTCCGGCCGCCACGCAATCCGTTATCCACCGCACGACGAGCTCCTCGAGAACATCGAGCGGGACCGACCCGTTTCCTAGGACGAGGTCATGAAAGTCACGGACATCGAATCGCGGGCCGAGGGCTTTCTCGGCCCTCCCGCGCAGCTCACGGATCTTGAGCTCACCGAGCTTGTACGCGAGCGCCTGCCCGGGCCACGCGATGTACCGATCAATTTCGTTCTCGATGTTGAGCCGTGTCAAGGGGGTGTTCTCGGCCATGAACTCAATCGCCCGCTCCCGCGACCATCCCATCGCGTGCATCCCTGTGTCCACGACGAGCCGGCACGCCCGCCACATCTCATAGCTCAAGCGCGAAAAGTCGCTGTACGGATCCTGAAAGAACCCAATCTCAATCCCGAGCCTCTCGGCGTAGAGCGCCCACCCCTCAATGAACGCCGTGAAGTCGCTGAACCTCCGGAAATTCGGGATGTCCTTCAGCTCTTGCTGGAGCGCGATTTGGAGGTGATGGCCTGGAACCGCTTCGTGAAGGGAGAGAGCCTCAATCTCATACAAAGGTCGGCTCTTTAGGTCGTACGTGTTCACGTAGTAGAACCCCGCGCGCGACCCATCGCCCGTGGGCGATTCATAGTACGCGGTCGTCGTCCCCGGTGCCTTGAACTCAGGGACTTGGCGGATCCCGTACGGCATCCTCGGCAACGTCTTGAAGAGGCGTGGCAGCTCGCCATCGATCCGTTTCAGCACATACGACGTCTCCTTCAGGAGCACCTCGGGGGCGTCCGCATAGAAACGTGGTTCCCTCCGGAGGAACTCGACGAACTCCTTGAAAGTGCCTTCGAAGCCCGTCTTCCGGATCAGCCCCTCCATCTCGGCGCGAATCCGGCGAACCTCTCCCAGACCGGTTGCATGGATCGCCTCTGGCGGGACTTCGAACGTCGCGTGCCTCCGGATGCAGTAGGCGTAGTAATCACGGCCATTCGGAAGGGTCGTCGCGGCGACGTCGGACCGGGCGGAAGGCTTATATTCGTCGAGCAGGAAGCGAAGAAGGTCCTCGTAACCTCCGACGACGGACTCGTCGATCGCGAGACGGCCCGCGTCCGTGAGCCGCTTCCGGTCTTCCTCTCCAACCGCATTCGGGAATTTCGAGAACGCGCGATGGAGTTCGCTGCGAGCGGGATCGTCGACGATTTGGGCCCGAATGCCGCCCTCCACTCCCTCGAGAGTGATTCGGGCAGGTACTTGGCCCTCGCGAATGCCCGCCCGCATGATTTCGAGATGATCCGTGATGTACCGTCTGAACGCTCGGAGGCGAGAGACGTAATTCTCGTAGTCACCCGGCGTGTTGAGGGGAACCCACTGTGGAAGATCGGGGAAGGCCGTGTGGAACCCTCCGGTCTTCGAAATCGGCATCCGGTATGCGCGAAACTCGATCCAATCGATGCGGTTGTCCAAGTCGCGCCCGAAGAGGTCGTAGTTCAGCTGATCGCCTAAAGTCAGTCGGGCACGGGGGATCTCCCGAAGCGTTTCACGGAATCCATGCATACGGAGGAGCCGTCGCTTGAAGTCCGCCTCTGAAACCTGCGGCAGGCGATCGTTGTACCGGTGAACTCCGACGTGCGTCGCGTACAACGGGTCTTCCTGGAGCCGAAAATCCCACTCATCCTCGAGAAGCCCAAGAAATTTCGCGGAGGGCGGGTCGGCGGCCATGCGGCGCTAGATGGTGCGGCGCGGCTTACGCCTTATGGGTTCCCGCTTCCTGAAGCGGGGGCTCGACGAGCGGCAAGGAGGGCCTCCGCACGGCTCAACGCGATGTGGATTCCGATGGCCACGAAGAACGCAGGGAGACTCGCTCCTATTGGACTCGACCACACCGGGTCCGTGATGAAAAATGGCGTGCCCACGAGACCGATACCGGTAATCGCAAAATACGTCGCAACGCCAACGCCCCATGAAACGAGGGCGATCGCCTTCGCGGCGGGAGCCCGATCACCGAACTCGGGAGCAGAGTATGCCCGTCGGATGATCTGGTCGGCGACAAGGACGCCGAGGAGGGGGACAAATACCCCGCCAATGAAGAGGAGGAACCCTTCGTACAAGGGCGCGAAGACCTGCCACTGGCTCGCAAGGACCGACCCCGCAAGGAAGGCGAACAGGGAGGTGCCCACGACAAGCCGTCGCTGGCTCATCCGCGGCCTGATGTTCTGTGCACTCACCGCGGTGCTGTAGACATTTGCGAACGCGTTGTCCGTCTCGTCGACAATAATGAGGAGGAGCACAAGGGATCCGAGGACCGTGCTCGTGATCGCCAGCAAGAACGCAACGGGACCCCCGCTCAGGTCCGCGAGTCCGAAGACCACGAGCACGGCAGCGCCAAGGAAATAGAACCAAGAGTTGCTGAGGGTGTAGCCGATGAACGTTCCGGTGAAGCTGTCGCGAGGACGCCGGGCGAATCGGTTGTAATCCGCCACGAGCGGCCACCACGAGACCGGCATCGCGATGACGAGGTCGAGCGCGAGGCCTAAGGGGCGATTCCCCGCCATCGAGGGTGTGAAGAATGATAGGAGGAAGTTGGGATGGGTGACGACCACGTACGTAAGCCAGAGCGTACTCGCGATCACGATCCACACAGCGACCTTCTCCAGCCATTGCCGGATCACCACGAGTGGACCTCCAAGCGCAAGAAGCGCGACCCACGTCGCGAGGGCGGCGATCCAAACGAACACGGTGGCGGATCCCAGGAATGGACCGCTCACGAGTGTCAGGCCGAGCCCCATGATCATGAGTTCGAACGATGCCCAGCCGAGCAGTTGGAACGCGTTCACACCGCTTGGGATCCACGACGCCTTGCGGCCGAGGACCGGCCGCAGGCTCACCATTGTCGGAACGCCATGGCGGGCGCCGAGAAGTCCGGCCGCCGCGAGCATCAGGGACCCGATCACGGACCCAAGAACGGTTACCCAGAGAACCTCGTAAAGGCTCAA
>CAYOUM010000016.1:14057-14828 GCA_964407185.1 uncultured Methanomassiliicoccales archaeon
AAGCCGAACAGGAGGCGGAGGAGTGCCCCTGCGAATAGGACGAGGAGACCTACCCCGAGGCTGAACCAGAGAACGCCGAGGTCGAAAGCTCTCAGCTGTCGCTTCTCTGGCGGGACCGGGTCAACGCCCCATTCTTCCGGCTTCCGGAGCCACGACGCGGGCATCCATCGGGCAACCCGCGCGCGTTACTTAACCCTGTCCACTTCGGGTGGGCCGCGGAAACTTTTCTCGGGAGCGGGACAGCGCGGTGATCAGCGGAAGTTCCTTCCCCGCGAGATAGTTGATCAGCGCCCCGCCGCCCGTGGAGACGTGATCGATTTTCTTCTCGAGCCCCAGCTGTTCGACGACGGCAACCGTGTGACCGCCACCGACAACGGTGAACGCCGCGGAGTTCGCGACGGCCGCGAAGATCTCTCGCGTCCCAAGGGAGAACTCCTCAAGCTCGAAGACTCCTGCGGGTCCGTTCATGCTGATCGTCCGCGCCAGATCGATTTCGTTCTGGTAATGTACAATTGTGTCGAGTCCGATGTCGTACACGGGAAACTTGGAAGGGAACTCCCCGATGTGGACGTTTTTCCGAGTCCCGCTGTCGTTCACCGCCAGGTCGATAGGCAGCTCGATGCGGCCTGGGTACTTCGCGAGAAGCTCTTTGCACCGTTGTACTTGGGCATCGAGGTCCGACATCTCTCGCTCGAGAATCTCCTTCGTCGGGTATCCCATATCGATGCCCTTCGCGAGTTGGCACAGCGGGAGGATGTGCCGTTCGCAGTC
>CAYOUM010000017.1:0-14479 GCA_964407185.1 uncultured Methanomassiliicoccales archaeon
CCGCTATCTTAGTCCAACCGCGCCAGTCGAGGCCGTCGCGGTCCGCCTCCCACTCGTATAGGGAACTCGTGTTGACCGCTCCCATCCATCCCGAAACCTCGAGCATGCGGTCCGCGCCAATCCCGTCGACCCGATAGCCGGTCGCAGAGCCACGGTCCGCGTCGATGAAGAAGCGGACCACGTCCATTCTCGGCGGCACGTCCCCGCCCCGTAGGGCGGAACCGTCCACCTCGAGGAGGAATGCGAGGAAGTCCACGTTGTCCGCGATTCCGAATCGGATCAGGTCGATGTTCGGGTTCAGTCCCGGGGTCCGGGCCTGCGGTGCGAGGGCCGCCGGGTTCCAGTCCGAGACGTCGCCGTCGATCCGAATTGGATAGGCGGAATCGAATGCTGTGGGAGGCGCAAGGAGCGGGAGAAGCAGGAGCGCCACGGAGAGAAGGGGGATGACGTAGAGCTTCCACTTCGCGAATCTCGCCTCGCGGCGGAAGCGGCTGGAGCCGAGGCCATTTGTGAACCCACTCCCGTTCGTGCGGCCATTCGTCATACCTCGGCGCAGGGAGGCGAGGCCATTCACCACGCCGTTCGTGAGTCCATTCGTGCGACCTCGGAGGCCGTTTGTGAGACCATTCGTCCGTCCACGCAGGCCATTTGTCAATCCGTTCGTTCGTCCCCGCAGCCCGTTCGTGAGTCCATTCGTCCGTCCGACCGGTCCACGCAATCCCTCGCGGGCGAGCCCATTCGTCTTTCCCTGGCGTGCCTGCGTGGGCAAGGTGGCCGGCGCAGACGCCTTCGGCTTTACGACCCGATCCCGAGGCTGGATCACGACCTTCCGTTCGACGGGTTTTCCCGTCTCTGGCTCGACGCTCAACTCCTCCCGCACGCGATCCTGGATGGCCGCCTTTCCGAGGATGTCGAGTTCCTCCGCGAGGCCGAGCTCCTCGACGAATCGGGTTCGACAGTTCGGGCACTCTGTTGCGTCGACTGAAATGGCTGTGTCGCACATCGGGCACTCGATGGTCTCCTTGGGCCCCGCCTCTTGATCCTCCCTCAGAGCGACACTTTCCGCCCTCCGGCGGCTTTCCCGCGCCGCGTCCACGTTTCCGAGGCGGGCAAATAGCTTCGCGCGCAGGATCCACAGCCCGGGGTATGTGTCGGAGACCGCACTCAGGGCGTCGAGCGCCTTGATCGCCGCCGCGATTTCTCCCGTCGCTGCGAGCGCGGAAGCCTTTGCGAACCACGCGTCTGCGTCGCGCGCGTCGTGGCGGATCCGTTCCTCCGCGATTCGAAGGAGCATCATGGCGCGAGTCGCAGGCTGCGCCGCCGGTGCCTTCGGACCTGAGCTGAGATTAGGCGCGGCGGCCGCAGGGACGGAGGCCTCAAGTGGTGAGGTCCCGCGGGTTGCCGCGATGGAGGCGCGGACTCGCAATCCCTTCCCCGGGATCGCGTCGAGCGGATGAAACCTTGAATCGGGGACCGTATCCTTCAACGAGAGGACGCCGATCTTGCGAATGATCGCGTCCCCGTCCCGACGCCGCTCGATGTCGATGACCCCATCGAACGGCTGACACACGCTCGACAGGGTCTCCGCGTCGTGCATCTCCTTCTCGAGGAGGAACAGGGACGTGACCTTGTGGCGGGACAGCTTCGCCTTGCTGCTCTGGGCGAACGCATACCCCTGGTCGAGATCATAGATACGGAGGGCGCGGGATAAGACTTCAAGGACGGCCCGCCGCGGAACGTCTCCCGCCACGCCTCCGAGGGCCCGGCCCAGTGCGATTCCCACGTTCATCAGGTCGACCGAGCTGCGTAGGACGTGCCCCCGCTCCTCGACACCCGCGACGGTCTCCTCCTGGTACGAGTGCCAGTCAACGACCTTCAAACGGTTTGCCGCGATCGCTCCTTGGACATCGACCCCGACCTTCGCGAGGGAATCGAGGAACTCGGCCGGCGATGTCGAGGACACGACGATTACGGCGGCCTCCCCCACGCGGAGTCCTTCCGCAAGGAACTGGAATGCGAAGGTGTCCTTCTCCGTCCCCGGCGGGCCTTGGAGCACGACGCTCGCGCCTTGGGGGAAGCCCCCGTCGATCAGGGAGTCAAATCCTTCTACGCCGCTACGGAGTCGCACGTCACACCACCTTTTCATCCGCCGCGACGGTCAGCCCGCTCGCAGAGATGTGGAACGGATGTTTCGCCGTGTCGTGACGAGTAAACCGCATCTTGCGCACGGTGAGGGTCCGGCGCAGCTCACCCTTGACTTCCTCCAGGCCAAGGTGGACGAACGAGTCCGTCACGAACTGCTCGACGCCATACCGCGTCAAGGTCTGCCCTTCCGGTGCCTCCGAGAGAAGGAGAGTCGTCACGTCTTGCTCCCGCAAGAACCGGCAGAACGCGAAGAGTCGTTCTCGGAACCGTTCCGGGTTCGCGTAATGAAGGCCGATTGCGGACAGCGAGTCGACTGCGAGTCTCCGCACATTCGCGGTTTTGAGGGAGGATGCGAGGAACTCCCCGAGTTCGTCGAAGCCGATAGAGGAGCTCTCCGAACCCGCCACCCGCAGCTCGCCGAGGTCGATGAGGAGGAAACGGCTCGACCGGACATGCGGGCCTCCGTCCATTCCGAACGCCTTCATCGCCCGCTCGAGGTTCGCCTTCGGTTCCTCGAGGACGATGTACATCGATGGCTCATGGTACTGAGAGGCGCCATTGAAGCAGAACTGGAGCGCGAATAGGCTCTTCCCGCTCCCCGCGGGGCCAGAGACGAGGTTGATCGTCTGCTTCGGAAAGCCGCCCTGGATGAGCACATCGAACCCCTCGATCCCCGTCGCAACTCGATCGGCCACCTTCACGCCTCCAGAGACCTTCGCAGGCCGTAGCGGTCCACGATCCGCTCGTGACCTTTCGCGGCCTCTTCCACGGCACCCGCCAGGATCCGGCGGGCGGTTGAGTGTCCCATCGCCACGCTGGCAATCGCGAGGAACTCACGATGGATGCCACCGAACAGAGACTTCAGGCCGTCCATCCGGCGGACTCCGCCTGCGTCGAGGATCCGTGAGTACAAGTGCTCCTTCAGGCCCCCATGGCCCGTCTGGAGTCGCTTCTCCATTTGTTCTTCGATGCCCGGCCACCCGAAGCGTCGGGCTTTCGTGAGGACCCGCGACACATACTCAAGATAGAAATCGATGGCGTCCTGAAACGGTTCGGGCGTGTTGTCGAACTCGAGTTCGAGGGTCAGTCGCCGCGTCGCGAAGCGGTACTCAAACGTGGTGCGCGTGTGAGACTTCCGCACACGCCTCTCGAGGACCCCGAGTTCGTGCATTCGGGCGAGGAACTTGGACGCCGTCGTCGTGTGGATTTCGAGGGCCCGCGCGACGTCGCTTGCGATGTGCCATTCTCCGGAGGCAAGGTACCGGAGTATCCTGAGTCCATGTTCTCCGGCGAGAGCCGCAACTGCGTCCGAGAACGCCTTCTGGTCCATGGTAATCAACGAGTTCTAGTAGCCGTAGACTTCTGGGGGCCTAGTCTACCGTGCTTCGAGCAGGTTGGTTAAGAGGATTCGTCGTCAAATTTCAGGTGCGATAAAGAGCAATGGATTGTCTGAGTCGATTTCACGACAATCCGACGGATGAGCTCTCCTCCCGCGCCAACGCTTTGTAGCGGGCACGTTCGGCAACATCCCTCGAGCAACGGAGGTTGCGGCTCATGTTCGTCTTTCGAATAATATTCCGATATCCGAAAATTTAAGCCCGGGGCGTGGATTCCTAGTTGTTAACCTGAGGTTCAGTATTTGGCGCGGATGCGACGGACTCGTGAATCGGACTGGTCGGCGATGGTCGCGATGAAGCTTGACGAGATGCTCCAGGTGCTCGAGAACCCCACGCGCCGACGGATCCTCGAGAGGCTCGTCCGGGAGAGCCACTACCCTCTGCAGCTGTCGCGGGAACTCGGCGTGAGCCAGCAGGCTGTGATCAAGCACTTGAAGGCCCTCGAGGAGCGCGGCCTCGTCGCTTCAACGGAGGAACCGAGTGACCTTGGCGGGCCAACCCGGCGAGCGTACTCGGCGCGGCAGTCCCTCACGGTCCACATCGACGTGGGCCCGAGCCTGTTTCGAGCGGAGATGCGTCCGCTGAACGAGGACGTGCCGAAAGCGCCTGAGTACTCCTGGGCGGAGGACGCACTCGAAACGGCTCGAGTGGAGCGGGACGCTCGTCGCCGCGTCCGTGCGATGGCCGACCTTATCCGCAGGCTGAATCAAGAGATCGGAAAGCTCGATGAACGGCGGGCCTACCTCGTGAAGATCAAGGATTCCTCGATGGGGCTTGTCCGCGAGGCGGCGGAGCACACCCTTGTCGACTACGAGGAGCGTCAGGTGTTCTACTGCCTCCTCGACGAGGGCCCTGCGGCCCTCGATCGGATCGCGGAGGCCCTCGACATCCGTGAGAAAATCGTCGCGAACCTCATCCGGAGGATCGAGCAGGAATTCCCGATTGAATGGAGGTCGCTGCCGTGAACTTCACTCGATTCGAGCGCGCGCGAATCATTGGAGCTCGAGCCCTCCAGATCGCAATGGGCGCGCCCATCCTTATTGACGTCCCGAAGGGGATGGTCGACCCGATCGAAATCGGAGACCTGGAGTTTCGGAAGGGCGTGATCCCACTCACGGTGAAGCGGGATCTTGAGTCCCGCGGGGCAACTCGAGCACGAACATCCCCGTCTTAAGGTCCCGCAATTCGTCCTCCGTGAGCGCGCGGCCTTCCACCTCCTCGTGGAGAATTGCGCTGTTCCCGAACGGGTCCTCGAGAACGATTGTGAAGGGCCGCTGCCCATCGATCATGTCGTCGATTACATTGAGGGACGCGCGAGCCTTCGCTTGTCGAGCCTTGGTCTCCTCGTTGCGGGACATGAAGCCCAGGATATCCCGGAACCGACGGAGTACGCCCTCCACGTTCGAGATGAACGCCTCGCTTCGCGGCCCGGGCTCCATGACCCCTCCAATCTCCGGAATCCGGACCGTGCATGAGCTCGACCGGACGATTCGTGCCCTCAAGTCGTCGGGCCTATGGACGCGGAGCTGATGACGGGCTGGCGACCCTTGCGCCGTATGGATGACGTCCGCATGTCGGAACCCGCAGTGGCTGCAGAGGATTGTCGTTTGCAGGGCGTCGCCAAAAAACGGGATGTCGAGCCGAAAAGAACGCATCGTCAACGGGTGCGAGCCGCACATCGGACAGGCGCTCTCCAGCGCGACCTCGCGCACGGGCGAGTCCGCGGCCCAGACGTCCGCCATCGGGTGGCTCGAAGAGGCTGCAGGGTCAATAACCTTCGTTCAGCGAACGGGGAGACTGTCAACTTAACGCCTCCCAATTGTAGAACCGGACCCAAGCCTCCGTCCACTCCATCACGGACCTCGCTGTGGACCTGTACGGAAAGACGTTGTGGAACCGTTTCGCCGTCGCTTGAGGAGCCCGAACCACCGCTCGATCCCCGACCGCGGACCGAACGTCCGCCATTCGTACGGGAAGCCGTACCGCCGGAGGGCCCACGGATACCACGGTCCGCCGTCCACGTACACGAGGGGCCGATTCCTGCACGACCGGACGAGCTTCGACAGGAATCAACGTGTCCATGTACGACCGCGTCGTCGTGAGGTGCACGGCGAGGACCTCCTTCGTCGTGAGGTCGATGCACGCCCACAGGTACCACCACTCCGTGTCGATCCGGACCTTCGTCTCGTCGATCGCCAGGGGACCACGGTCCCTCCGGTCTGGAGGGGGGAAGAGATCCCGGCACCGCCGGTACCACCGTCGGACCGTCTCGTGCGAGCGACGCCTCCGGAGGATTCCGCGCACCCTCCGCAACGACAGGCCCCCGTGGTACGCGAGGACCGCGAGGGCCGTTGTCAACTCGTTCGTACGTCGCCTCCGGAAAATCCTTCTACCCCGGAGCAGTTCCGCGATGCGCTGCAGCAGGTCCCATCCCTTCTGCCTCTGTGTAAGGCGCCGGAGGGAGGGACCTTCATTCCCTTCTCAGGTTGTCAATGGCCCGTTAAGTTGACAGTCTCGCGAACGGGAGTCGCAAGGCTTATGTAGGAGTTATTAGTATGTAGTAAACAACTTGAGGTTCACTAGATACGGGTGAAAACATGATGCGAAGAAGCAAGGATGCCGGGATCACCGTGCGAAAGGGCAGCGGTCTTACGAGAAACCCATGGAGCCCGTTCGCATGGTTCGACGAGAAGGACCGCTGGTTCAACAAACTCCACCGGGAGTTCGAGTGGTTTGGATGGCCTTTCGCGAGCCAGTCGGCTCTTGGAGAGGGAGCGCGGAAACCCGTCGTCGACATTCGCGACGCGGGTCCGGAATTCGTCGTGACCGCCGAAGTCCCAGGAGTGGCGAAGGAGCACCTCGCGATTCAGACGACTCCGGACAGCCTCGAGATCAAGGCAGAGGCGAAGGGCGAGCGCGAGGAGAAGGAAGCGGACTACTACTACCGTGAGAGGAGCTACGGATCGTGGTACCGCACCCTCGCCCTTCCTGCGGAGATCGTCCCGGATAAGGTCTCGGCAAGCCTGACCGACGGAGTCCTCGAGATTCGGCTGCCCAAGCGGGAACCGACCCCGGAGGAAAAGCCCGTGAATGTGAAGGTTGAGTAGGCCTTCACCATTCCTCTTTTCATTCTGAGATTCGAACGCTCAACTGGGCGGGGGTCATTCAATGCGAGACGAGGAGAAGTTCCTGCGTGTCCTTGAAGCGCGCGCCTCGGACGTCGGCCAGGGTGTCGTTCGCATCGATCCCGAGCTGATGCGACCGCTGAAGCTCGCAGACGGCGACCCCGTTGTTGTGGAAGGCCGACGGAAGACGGCGGCGGTCGCACGCGTCGGCCCGCCTGAGGACGCAAACCGGGGCGTGATCCGGATTGACGGGTTCCAACGTCGGAACGCGCAAGTCGGCATTGACGAAAAGGTCGGCGTTCGAAAGGCGAGCCCAAGACGGGCGGATCGTATCACGCTCGCGCCGACGGAGCCCGTGCGAATCATGGGCGGGGAGCAGTACCTCGCACAGGCGCTCGACGGTCGCCTCGTGACCCGGGGAGACCTCGTGTCAGTGGGTGTGATGGGCCGCCGATTCGAATTTGTTGTGCAGTCTTACAGCCCATCCTCAGAGGTCCTCGAAATCGGGTCCACGACGAAGGTCCGAATCTCTGAGAAGCCTGCGAAGGAGGCCGAAACGAAAATCCCCCGAGTCAGCTACGAGGACATCGGCGGCCTGTCGAACGAGGTTGCAAAGGTTCGGGAGATGATTGAGCTCCCGCTCCGTCACCCTGAGCTGTTCGAGCGCCTTGGCGTCGAGGCGCCGAAAGGAGTCCTTCTTCACGGCCCGCCGGGCACGGGAAAAACGCTGCTCGCGAAGGCGGTCGCATCGGAGACGAACGCCAACTTCCACTCAATTTCTGGTCCCGAGATCATGTCGAAGTTTTACGGCCAAAGTGAGGAGAACCTCCGCGAGATTTTCACGCAAGCCCAGGAGAATGCCCCCAGCATCATCTTCATCGACGAACTTGACTCGATTGCGCCGAAGCGGGATGAGGTGACCGGTGAAGTGGAGCGCCGCGTCGTCGCGCAACTCCTTTCGCTCATGGATGGGCTCGCGTCGCGCGGTAAGGTCATCGTAATCGGGGCAACGAACCGACCGAACTCCCTCGACCCCGCGATCCGCCGGCCCGGGCGGTTTGACCGAGAGATTGAGATCGGCATCCCGGACAAGAGAGGGCGGCTCGACATTCTCCAGATTCACACGCGAAACATGCCTCTCGCAAAGGACGTTGGCCTCAAGGAGCTCTCAGAGATTACCCATGGATACGTTGGCGCGGATCTCGCGGCGCTTGCGAAGGAGGCCGCAATGCGGGCGCTGCGCCGGTTGTTGCCAAACATCGACATCGAAGCGGAGGAGATTCCCGTTGACGTCCTGCGGTCGCTCGAGGTAAGCCGCGAGGATTTCCTCCAAGCGTTCCGCGAGATGCAGCCATCGGCGATGCGCGAAGTGATGATTGAGAAGCCGAACGTTCGGTGGGGCGACATCGGCGGCCTCGATAGCGCAAAGCAGGAGCTTCGGGAGGCGGTCGAGTGGCCGCTGAAGTATGGGAGGCTATTCGAAGCCTCAGGCGCGAAGCCGCCGAAGGGCGTTCTTCTCTACGGCCCGCCGGGAAGCGGCAAGACGCTCCTCGCGAAAGCGGTCGCCGCGGAGAGCGAGGCGAATTTCATCTCCGTGAAGGGCCCGGAGTTCCTGAGCAAGTGGGTAGGAGAAAGCGAACGGGCGGTCCGGGAAACCTTCCGCAAGGCAAAGGCGGCGGCGCCGTCGGTAATCTTCTTTGACGAGATCGATGCAATCACGCCGATGCGGGGGCTCGACTCCGACAGCCATGTGACGGAGCGCGTGATCTCGCAGATTCTCACGGAGATGGACGGCCTCGAGGAACTGCACAATGTTGTCGTCGTTGCCGCTTCCAATCGGCCGGACCTCCTCGATCCCGCCGTCCTTCGGCCGGGCCGGTTCGACCGCCTTGTATACATCCCGCCACCAGACTTGGGAGCCCGCAAGCAGATCTACAAGATTCACACGCAGGCGAAGCCTCTTCACCCCGACGTGAACCTCGACGAGGTCGCCCGCCGGTCGGAGGATTATACGGGCGCGGAGATCGCGGCGGTCTGCAATGAGGCGGCGATGCTCGCGATTCGGGATTTCGTGGCGTCCGGTACAGTGATTGACGAGAAGGACGTGAAGAAGTTCGCAATCCGCGCGACTCACTTTGATCGCGCCCTCCAGAAGATCCGCGCGCGTCCGAAGGACGATCTTCGGCGGTATCAAGAGGTTTCGACCAAGTTTCGCCCGGGAGCCGAGGTCGCGTGACCAAGGGACCCAGGAGAGCGTCGACTTCCACCGGGTGTCATGGAGGGACTTCAGGCCGTCGTCCTGGGAGAGTCCCGGCGGTCCCTGAAGATCGCCATCACGCGCTTCTGAATTTCGCCCGCGAAGACGATCCATGGCGTGACGAGGAGGATGCCAATCCAGTCGAGTGGGCCGAGGGGGACCGTACGGAACATTGACTGGAAGATCGGATGGTAGATCGCGATGACCTGGAGTAACACGGCCGCGCCAAGGCCGACGGTGAAATAGCGGTTCGTCCAGAAACCGACGCGCGAAAGGGGCTCCCCGAGACTCCTGCAGTTGATCGCATTGAACATCTCGAAGAGTACGAATCCCGTGAACACGACCGTCCGCGCGGCCTCCAGCGTGTCCGTGAGGAGCTTCCATGAGAACAGGATGAGCGTCCCGCACAGCATCACGCATACGATCAGGGCCATGAGGTGCTTCACCTCGTTTGTGATGAACCCCTCGCGGAGGTTGCGGGGTCGTTCCCGCATGATCCCGTAATGCTTCGGCTCGAGGCTGAGCGAAATTACAGCCGGCGTGGCGGTGACCATGTTCAGCCACAGGATTTGGACCGCCAGAAGGGGCAGAGGGAAGCCGAGTGCCATGCAAGCGATGAGGACGACCGCCTCGCTCACGTTTGTCGTGAAGAGGAAAGCGATGATCCGCTTCACGTTCTTGAAGGCGAGCCGCCCCTCTTCTACCGCGTCAACGATGCTGGTGAAGTTGTCTCCTGTGAGTACGATTTCAGCGGCCTCGCGAGCCACGTCTGTGCCCACCTTGCCCATCGCGACGCCGACGTCGGCACGCTTCAGGGCGGGCGCGTCATTCACGCCGTCCCCTGTTACAACGACGACGTGGCCCTGGGCTTTGAGCGCTTCGACAACCCGCAGCTTCGCATGGGGGGACGCACGGGCAAAGACGTCGGCCCGCCCGAGGTGTCCCAACAGGGTCGCATCGTCCATGTGTTCGAGGGCGTCGCCCTGGACGATTTCACCCCGCCCCTCCAGGGTAAGCTCCACTCTTCGAGCGATCGCCTCCGCGGTGAGCGCGTGGTCTCCGGTGAGCATGATTACGCGGATTCCCGCCTCGCGGCACTTCCGGATTGAATCCGCGACGCCGTTTCGTGGCGGGTCCATGAGCCCAACAAATCCGAGGAAGACGAGGTCAACGGCATCGTCGTCCGAGATGTCCTCGCCCGAGTCCTCAAGTTCGCGGCAAGCAAACGCGAGGACGCGGAGCCCATCCCGGGACATCGCGGCACCCCGTTCTTCGTACGCAGTCCGGTGGGATGCATCGAGGAGGATGGAGCGGTCGCCTTCGAGGGTGTACCGGCAGCGACCGAGGACTGCCTCAGGTGCTCCCTTAAGGTAGAGCCTCGACACGGCGTCTTCCTCCTGCACCGCAACGGCCATGTATCGACGTTCGTGGGTGAACGCGATTTCTCCGACGCGCCGGAGGGCCGCGGGGCCTCCTGAAAGTCCCGCCTCGGAGGCGAACAGATAGAGCGCGACCTCGGTCGGGTCGCCCTTGATCTCGATGCCTTCCTCGCCTTGCTCTTCGCGAAGGTCATGGCAGAGCGAGGACACGCGGCAGAGCATTGAGAACGCCGGCTCCGCGGCCGCGCCGTCGAAAAGCGTCGCATGGCTCACATCGATGTCCGTGCGGTATCCGGGCAGGTAGGCCCGGTCAACGCGCATCCGGTTCTCCGTGAGGGTTCCCGTCTTGTCCGTGCAGATCACGGTCGCCGCGCCGATCGTCTCGACCGCAGAGATTTTTCGGACAACCGCCTGCAGCCGTGCCATGCGTTGCACGCCGACGGCGAGCACAATCGAGACGGCTGCGGGCAGCCCCTCCGGGATAACGGAGACCATCTCGCCGAGCGCGAAGAGGAGGAGCTCGCGGGGTGGGAATCCCCGGAGCAACCCAACGGTCAAGACGCCGATGATCGCAAGGACCGCGAAGATGCCGATGTTCCGCGCGAAGACGCGGACGTTTCTGGTGAGCGGGGAGACTTCCGAGTGGAGGTCCTCGAGCGACCTCGCAATGCGCCCCATCTCCGTCGACGCTCCTGTGCCGGTAACAAGCAGCAGGCCGCGCCCGCCGACGACATGGGTGCCCATGAACGCGCAGCAGATGCGCTCCGCGATTCCCGCGTCCTCGCTGACGATATGATCAACCCGCTTAACCACAGGGAGGGACTCCCCCGTCAGCATCGACTCCTCCATCTGGAGCGCGTGGGCCTCGAGAAGCCGGCCATCCGCGGCCACAGTGACTCCGGGTTCGAAGACAAGCAGATCGCCGGGCACGACCTCGCGGGTTGGGATTGTCGCGTCCCCGCCAGCGCGCCGGACAACGCACTTTGGAGCATTCATCTTCTTGAGGGACTCGAGCGCCCGCTCCGCATGGTACTCCTGCATGAAGCCGATAATCACATTGACGGAGATCGCGGTCGCAATGACGGCGGTGTCGAAGTAGTGGCGGAGAAAGATGGTGATCGCCATCGCCGCCTCGAGGACGAAGAGGAAAGGACTCCCGAGCTGGCCCAGGAGGATGGTGAAGGGGGTCCGCCGTCGCGCGTCGGGAATTTCGTTCGGTCCATACTCCTGGAGGCGTCTCGAAGACACCTCGGCCGCAAGACCATCGAGGCTCGACTCGAAATGGCGGAGGGCTTCCTCCGCGGGTCGATCGTGCCAACTCGTTGGAGAGCTCAACGCAATCCCATCCCTTCTCCGTCCGACGTGATTGGACACGACCATCGGATTGTCGAGGTCGTACCGCGAACAGACCAATCCTTGAAGGCTTTTTGTCCAAGCGGAACTTCCGCGACACGCACCTTGCGAGTCCAGAAAGGTTAAGACGCGTTCAGCGGAATCGCCCGCGATGGTCGCGGCGTCCGCGCCAGGGAAGCTCATCCTATTCGGAGAGCATGCGGTCGTCTTCGGCGAGCCCGCCCTGAGCATGGCAATCGATTTGCGCACGGAGGTATTCGCGCGCCCCCACACGGAGTGGCTCGCGGACGGATCCTCGCTCAAGGACGAGAAGTACAGGTACGTCCGCCGGGCGGTCGAAATGGCATGGAAGGGCGGCCCACTGTGGCTTGAGATCCGGTCGATGATTCCTCTCGGCTGCGGCCTCGGCTCGTCGGCAGCCGTCACCGTGGCGACGCTTGGCGTGGCCACCGGGCTCCAAGGCGGCTCGGTCCAGCCGGAAGTGATCGCGCGGAACGCGTTCGATATCGAGCATGGCGTTCAAGGACGGGCGAGCCCAATCGACACGAGCACGGCGACCCACGGGTCCGCGATCCTGGTCCTCCAGGAGGCACGCGATGGACTGCTGTGGAAGATGGAGAAAGGCGACCGCCACTGGTTCATTCACCACAGAGACCTCCCGCCGATTCGGCTCGTCATTGGGAATACGGGGATCGCCGCCGCGACAGGTCCCCTCGTGGAGGGCGTCAAACGACGCGTCGAGGAAGACGAACGGGCCGCGGCGGCGGTTGCAGAGATTGGCGAGATCGCTCTAGAGGGGGTTCGTGCGCTTGGCGCCAAGGACTTCGTCCGCACAGGGGAACTGATGAACCGGAATCACGACCTCCTCAACCTCCTTGGAGTCGGACATCCGCTCCTTGACAAGTTCGTCACGGCCGCGCGACCGTACTCGTACGGAGCGACGCTGACGGGCGCGGGCGGCGGCGGGAGCATGGTTTCGCTCACCGACGATCCAGATCGGGTTCGCGCCGCGATCGAAGAGGTGGGGGGGAGGGCGTTTATCGTGGAGACAGAACCGCGCGGCCTTGAGGTTCGTGCATGAGGCGCAGGGTCCATCGCGCGAAAGCGAGGCAATCTGCGAGGCAGACGCGGACGCGCCCCGCGGCCCGCCGACAGGCGCTGCTCATCGTTCACGCATCGGAACTCCTCACGCTCCGCCGTCAGGGAGACCGGCCCCGGACGGGCGAGACGATGCGGGATCTCTCGATCATCTACGACGGCGCAGTCCTCGTTGAGTCAGGTCGAGTCCAAGCAGTCGGCGAGACTTCGGA
Organism: uncultured Methanomassiliicoccales archaeon; assembly: GCA_964407185.1. Lineage (GTDB taxonomy): Archaea > Thermoplasmatota > Thermoplasmata > RBG-16-68-12 > RBG-16-68-12 > EA-19. The sequence goes on from CAYOUM010000017.1 coordinate 12,967, forward strand.
GATCACACGAAGGCACGGTCGGGCGGTGCACACTATCGACGCCACTGGGAAGGTCGTGATGCCGGGGATCGTCGACCCGCACACCCACGCAGCGTTCGTCGGGTCTCGCCACGAAGAGGTCGCGATGAAGGCGGAGGGCCTTTCCTACGCAGAGATCGCCGCTCGCGGGGGTGGGATTCTGAAGACGGTTTGCGACACGAGGGCCGCGTCGCGGGAGGTCCTGGCGGCATCCACGCAACGGCGCCTCGATGGCATGCTCCATTTCGGGACGACCACGGTCGAGGTGAAGAGCGGCTACGGGCTCACGGTCGAATCCGAGCTTTCAATTCTCCAAGTCATCAACGACCTAGCGCGGGCCCATCCGATCGGTGTCGTCCCGACGTTCATGGGCGCGCACGCAATCCCGCCCGAATACGAGGGTAGGCCGGACGCCTACGTGGGCCTCCTCCTGCACTCCATGATTCCGGCAGTCGCCCGCTCCGGGATGGCCCGGTTCTGCGATGTGTGGGTTGAGGATGGGTATTTCTCCGCGGATCACGCGCGGCGGATTCTCACGGCCGCAAAGAAAGTCGGAATGGGGGCCAAGCTGCACGCGGACGAGCTCAGCGACACCGGCGGTGCTGCGCTCGCTGCGGATGTCGGTGCGACGTCTGCGGACCATCTCGGCCATGCCTCCAACGGTGGCCTTCGGGCGATGGCCGACGCGGGCGTCGTGGCGGTGTTGCTGCCGGGTGCTTCTTTCGGATCACGCATCCCGTATGCGGACGCGCGGCGCATTGTTCGGGCCGGCGTGCCGGTCGCCCTCGGTACGGATTGTAGCCCCGCCTCTTGGACAGAATCGATGCAGTTCATCCTTGCCCTCGCGGCCCATTACCTCGGCATGCGCCCGGACGAAGCGATTACGGCGGCAACCGCCAACGCGGCCCATGCGATTGGTATGGGAACCGAGATCGGCACGATCGAGCCCGGGAAGCGCGCGGATCTCCTCGTCATGGATGTGCCCACGTACAGCCACCTCGGATATCGCATTGCGAGCAATCACATCGAGACCGTGATCAAGGCGGGCCGCATTGTGGTGGATCGCACCTCCTCGCGATAAGGTGGTGGCGCGGGCGTTCCGATGCAGAGTTTCATTCGGGAGGCGGCGAAATCGTCGCATTCTCCAAGAGGGAATGCGCCGTGACCGTCATGTCGTCCCCGATGAGGCTCAGGGCAAGTCGCACGTCGGCCTCGATCGTGCAGTTCGTCGACACAACACTGTCCATGATCTCAGTTCTCGCGCCGACACGACTCCGCTCGAGCACGACGCTGTTCACCACGCTTGCACCCGCTTCGATCAGTGTGTCCTCGTAGATGCACGAACTGCTCACGAAGCAGCCTTTCCCAATCCGTGCGCCCTTGGCGAGGAACACGGGGCCATCTAGTCGCGCACCGGGCTCGATCTCGGCGGCGGCTTGCACAATCAGCGGGCCACGAGTCTCCACCCCGGGAAACGAAAGGGGCTTACCTTCAC